>JACDER010000158.1 GCA_013816275.1 Actinomycetota bacterium
GAGCACGGAGGAGCGATCGTGATCGCGCGCCGCGGCAAGATGCGCCTCGCGACCGAGATCGCCATCTCGTCCAGCGCCCAGGTGGCCATGCTCGTCACGCCCGCGATCGCGCTGCTCTCGTTCGCCGTCTCACCGGCTCTGCCGCTCACGTTCAGGCCGATCGAGCTGATCGCCATGGGCGCGGCCGCGGTGTTCGTCGCCATCGTCATCCGGGACGGCCGGGTGTACCGCTGGGAGGGCGCGATGCTGATCGCGGTGTACGCGGCCCTGGTGGTCGCATTCGGAGTCGCGGGAGACCGTTGATCTTGCTAGGTTAGTGCCCACTAAGTTATGACCGAGAACGGCTCCGTCGTCAAAGCTCAGGATGTCACTCGCCGGTATGGCTCGGGCGAGACCGCCGTGGAGGCGCTCCGCGGTGTGTCGCTCGGCGTCGAGCCGGGCAAGCTGACCGCCGTCATGGGCCCCTCGGGCTCGGGGAAGTCGACCCTGATGCACATCCTCGCCGGCCTCGACCGGCCGTCCTCCGGGACCGTCGTCCTGGACGGAACCGACATCACGAATCTGGGTGACAACGAGCTGACCAAGCTCAGGCGCCGTTCGATCGGCTTCGTCTTCCAGTTCTTCAACCTCCTGCCGATGCTGTCCGCCGAGGAGAACATCCTCCTCCCCCTTTCGATCGCGGGCGAGAAGCCGGACGCGGGCTGGATCGACGAGCTGATCGACAAGGTCGGGCTCGCGAAGCGGCGGAAGCACCGGCCGTCGGAGCTCTCCGGCGGCGAGCAGCAGCGCGTCGCGATCGCGCGGGCGCTCGTCTCGAAGCCGACCGTCATGTTCGCCGACGAGCCCACCGGCAACCTCGATTCACGCACCTCAGGTGAGATCCTGGAGCTCATGCGCGAGTCGGTCGAGAGCTACGGCCAGACGACGGTGATGGTGACGCACGACGCGAGGGCCGCCGCGATCGCGGACCGCATCCTCTTCCTCGGCGACGGCCTGATCGTCAAGGAGATGGGCCGGACGGATGCCGACCGCGTGCTCGCGACCATGGCCGAGGTCGGCGCGGGGTAGGTCGTGGTCCGGGTCGCACTGAGGGGCCTGCTCGGGAGGAAGCTGCGCGCGATCCTGACCGCGTTCGCGATCGTCCTCGGCGTCGCGACGGTGAGCGGGACGTACGTCCTGACCGACTCGATCTCGGACGCCTTCAACAACATCTTCACCGGCGTCTACCGCGGCACGGACGCGGTCATCACCGGCAAGGCAGCTTTCGACCTGTCCGGGGAGAGCAACGCGCAAGTCCCGGCGTTCGACGAGTCGCTGCTCCAGAAAGTTCGCGCGCTGCCTGACGTGGGCGCCGCGATCGGAGGAGTCGGCGGCACGGCTCAGCTGATCGGGTCGAACGGGAAGGTGATCTCGTTCGGCGGAGCGCCGAACCTCGGCTTCTCGGTCGACCCGTCGCAGCCGCAGTTCAACTCGCTGACCCTCGCCGAGGGTCGCTGGCCGGGTCCCGGGCAGTTCGTGGTCGACACGTCGACCGCCGGGAAGAAGAACATCAAGATCGGCGACACGATCCAGGTGCAGGCCGAGGGGTCGGCGATCCCGCTTCGGGTGTCCGGGCTCGTCAAGTTCGGCGCCGTCTCCTCGATTGGCGGGGCGACGCTCGCCGGGTTCGACCTCGCGACGGCCCAGAAGCTCTTCCACAAGGAAGGGAAGCTCGACCAGATCAGGATCTCGCGCGCGCAGGGGGTCTCCGCGGCCGCGCTGCTCGACCAGGTCCGCACGGTCCTGCCTCCGGAAACCCAGGTCCGAAGTGGCGAGACACAGGCCGCGAAGGACGCGAGCGACACGAAGAGCTTCACCAGCTTCCTCCAGACATTCCTGCTCGCGTTCGGCGGCATCGCCCTCTTCGTCGGCGCGTTCGTGATCGCGAACTCTCTCTCGATCACGATCGCGCAACGGACGCGGGAGTTCGCGACCCTGAGGACGCTCGGCGCCTCCCGCCGGCAGGTGCTGCGAAGCGTGCTCATCGAGTCCACCGTCATCGGAGTGATCGCCTCGGTGGTCGGCCTCTTCCTCGGGCTCGCGCTCGCGAGGGGTCTGTTCGCCCTCTTCTCCGCCGTCGGCTTCACGCTCCCGAACAGCGGTCTGCTGCTCAAGCCGCGGACGATCGTCGTCGCGCTCCTGGTCGGGATCATCGTCACCGTCCTCGCCAGCCTGCGGCCGGCCCTGCGGGCGACGCGGGTCCCGCCCATTGCGGCCGTGCGCGAAGGAGCCGTGCTCCCCCGCGGAAGGTTCGCCCGCTATCGCGCGCTGGGCTCAGGCTCGCTGGCAATCCTCGGGTTCGCCGCGCTCGCCTACGGCCTGTTCGGGCCGAGCCTGTCGACCGCCCAGATCCTCCTGTTCATGGGGATCGGAACCCTTTGCATCTTCTTCGGCGTCGCGCTCTTCTCGTCCAACCTGGTGACTCCCCTGGCGACCGTGATCGGAGCGCCGGGAGCGAGGATCGGCGGCGCACCAGGGGTGCTCGCGCGCGAGAACTCCCAGCGGAATCCTGCGCGGACCGGATCGACAGCGGCCGCACTGATGATCGGGCTCGCGCTCGTGACCCTCGTTGCCATGCTCGCGTCGGGGATCCGGAGCTCGTTCTTCGACGCGGTCAACAAGCTCTGGGCGACCGACTACGCGGTCACGGCGGAGAACAACTACTCGCCGATCCCGATCAGCGTCGAAAAGCCCATACGGGAGGCATCCGGCGTCACGGCCGTGGTCGGCGTGCGTGCCGGCGAGGCGCAGATCTTCGGGAAGCGGAGGAGTCTCACCGCCGTCGGCCCCGGGGCGAGCAGCGTCTTCCGCCTGACCTGGACCGGAGGTTCTCAGGCCACGCTCGGCTCGCTCGGCACCGCCGGCGCGTTCGTGGACAAGGACTTCGCCAAGGACCACCGCTTGCACGTCGGATCGACGGTCAGCATGTTGATGCCGAGCGGCGCCCGCCCGACGTTCTCGATCAGGGGCATCTTCGATCCGCCGACCGGGGGCTCGCCCTTCGGCGCGGTGACGATCGGCACGGCCGCGTTCGATCATTTCGTCTCGCAGCCCGAGGACCTGTTCGTCTTCATCAAGATGAACGGGGGCTTCAACGCCGCGAACACGGCCGAGCTCGACCATGCGCTGGCCGGGTTCCCGAATGCCAAGCTCCAGAACCAGAAGCAGTTCAAGGACAACCAGGCGAGCGGCCTGAACAGCACGCTCAACATCCTGTACGTCCTGCTTGCGCTCTCGGTGCTCGTCAGCCTGTTCGGGATCGTGAACACGCTCGTGCTGACGGTCTTCGAGCGGACGCGCGAGCTCGGGATGCTGCGCGCCGTCGGAATGACGCGGCGCCAGGTGCGACGGATGATCCGCTACGAGAGCGTGATCACCGCGCTGATCGGAGCCGCGATCGGGATCACGCTCGGGATCGTCCTCGCGGTGCTGCTCATCTCCCGCGTCGACTTCATCGTCCTCTCGTGGCCGATCCGCTCCCTGATCATCCTCGTGGTCGCGGCGCTGGTCGTCGGGCTGATCGCGGCCATCTTCCCGGCGCGGCGCGCCTCGCGGCTCAATGTCCTAGAGGCTTTGCAGTACGAGTGAACCCGTAGGTTGCCCAGTAGAGCTTGACGGGCACCCCGACCTCATCACGGACGATCCGCAGCAGTTCCCCTCGCTCGCGGCCGGACACCGTCCGGTAGACGTCTTCCGACTCGCGCTCGAACAGCGTGCGAACGCCAGTGTCGCGCCCGGGCCTGCGGGCTTCCAGACTCCCCTTGCGCCATTCGAACCACCAGTCGACGCCCTCGCCCCACCAGATCCCGAGGGCGCCCTCGAGTTCCTCCGGCACCGACGCTCCCGGCTGCCACGGCGCCTCCTCGGCGGGCATCGCCTCGGCCGCCTTCTCTGTCAGCGAGACCGGATCGAAGGTCATGGACGGATTCTCGGTGTTGGTCAGGAGCGCGATCCCGACCTTCTCCTTGCGCGCGTAGCTGAGGTGGGAGGCATGTCCGATCGCGCCGCCGTCGTGTCCCGCGAAGAGCCGCTCGCCTCGCCGGTGCAGCATCAGGCCGAGGCCCCAGCCGAGGAGCCAGCGCTGCTGATCGGCCATCACCTGAACCGTGTGCATCTCGTCCTGCTCCATCAGGAAAGCGCCCCAGCCGGCGAGGTCGCCGACGGTGCTCCACAGCGCTCCGGCGGGAGCGATCGCCTTCTTGTCCGCCACCGGTTCGGGAACGGCGACGTCCGCGAAGCGCTCGACGAAGTATCCGGTGGCCGCATTCTCGCCCGGGCCCCACGTCGTCCGGTCGAGCCCCTGCGGCTGCAGGATCCGTTCCTCCACGAACTGCTCGGCCGGGATGTCCGCCAGCCGGGCGACGACCTCGCCCAGGAGCGCGTAGACCAGGTTCGAGTAGTGCCACGACTCGGCCGGGTCGAGCACCTGCTCGGCCTCGCCGAGTTGAGCGAGAAGCTGATCGCGGTCCGGGAACTCCATCGTTTCCCAGACGTCTCCGGGAGGCTCGCGCTGCACGCCGGCGGCGTGCGCGAGGGCGCGTCTGATCGTGACGCCTTCCCGCTCCGCCTCGGGAATGTGGCGCCCGAGCGGGTCGTCGAGCGAGAGCTTGCCCTCGTCGCGCAGGATCAGAATCGCCCGGGCGACGAAGGTCTTGGTGATCGAGGCGATGGCGTACTGGGCGGATTCAAGT
>JACDER010000159.1 GCA_013816275.1 Actinomycetota bacterium
ACGCTGAGCGGGAAGGTCGTCGGCGACGTCGCCGGCAACCCGCAAGAGGGCGGGATCCACTTCCGGCTCCGCGACGTCAAGGGCACGGTCGCGGTACCTGTCGTCTACAAGGGGTCGGTACCGGACCTGTTCCGAACTGGCCGGGACATCTCGCTGGACGGGCGGCTTCGCAACGGGGTCTTCGTCGGCGTCAAGAACACGCTCGTCACGAAGTGCCCGTCGAAGTACTCGCCGAAGAAGAAATAACTCATGGCTGAGCTCGGACGAGCCGCACTCGTCATCTGCCTCGGGCTGGCCGTCTACGCGTGTGTCGCCGGCGCCTATGCCGCGCGCCGGGGGCGCCGCCGACTCTCGCTTTCGGCCCGCAACGCGCTGATCGCCTCCTTCGCGGCTGCCGTGGTCGCCTCCATCGTCCTCGTCGTCGCCCTCGTCCGGCACGACTTCAGCTTCGCCTACGTCGCGGAGCACAGCGCGAGGCGCCTGCCCACGCTCTACACGCTGTCCGCCTTCTGGGGCGGGCAGGAGGGGTCGCTGCTCCTGTGGCTGCTGATCCTGAGCGCGTATTCGGCCGCGGTCGTGCTGATCAACAGACGCTCGGCGCCGGATCTGGTCGCCTGGGTCGTGCCGGTGCTCGGAGGGGTGGCCATCTTTTTCGCGTTCATGCTCGTCGCGGTGTCGAGCCCGTTCGACACCCAGGTGGCGCCGGCCGACGGCTCGGGGCTCAATCCGAGCCTTCAGAACCCGTACATGCTCATTCATCCGCCGCTGCTCTACCTCGGCTATGTGGGGCTCACGGTGCCGTTCGCGTTCGGGATCGGATCGCTGCTCGCGCGCCGCGCGGACGAGCGCTGGATCGTCGCGACGCGCCGCTGGACGCTCGCCGCCTGGGGATTCCTCGGGATCGGGCAGCTGCTGGGCGCGCACTGGGCCTACGTCGAGGTCGGCTGGGGCGGCTACTTCGCGTGGGACCCGGTCGAGAACGCGGCGCTCATGCCGTGGCTCGCGGCCACCGCGTTCCTGCACTCGGTGATGGTGCAGGAGAAGAAGGGGATGCTGAAGATCTGGAACATGCTGCTCGTCGTCCTGGCGTTCTGCCTCGCGCTCTTCGGTACCTTCCTGACGCGCTCGGGGATCCTGAACTCGATCCACTCGTTCACCGAGAGCCCGCTCGGGCCGTGGTTCCTCGGCTTCATCATCTTCGTCACGGTCGCGTCGCTGTCGCTGATCTATCTGCGGTTGCCGCTCCTGCGCGTCAGGACGAAGCTCGAGTCGCTGGTCTCGCGGGAGGCGAGCTTTCTCTACAACAACCTGCTGCTCGTCGCGTTCTCTCTGACCATCCTGTGGGGCGTCCTCTACCCGATCCTCTCGGAGGCCGTCCAGGGCGAGGCGAGCCATGTCAGCGGGCCCTACTACAACTTCTTCCTGCGCGCCTTCGGGCTGCCGCTCCTGATCCTCATGGGGATCGGCCCGCTGCTCGCCTGGCGGCGAACCTCGGTTCGCGCGCTGGGGAGGACGTTCGCGTGGCCGGCGGCCGTCACGCTCGCCGCCGGCGGGGCGCTCCTGGCCGCCGGGGCCGGCAGCTCGGTCCCGGGCCTGATCGCCTACACCTTCTCGGCGTTCGTGATCGCCTCGATCGTGGTCGAGTTCGTCCGCGGCACGAAGGCACGCAAGGCGGTCGCCGGAGAGTCGTGGCCCGTCGCCTTCTCCTCGCTCATCGCCCGGAACCGCCGCCGCTACGGCGGCTACGTCGTGCACGCCGCCATCGTTCTGCTTGCAATCGGGATCGCCGGCTCGAGCGCGTACGACACAACGCGCGAGGCCAAGCTCCGCCCGGGTCAGTCGATGGAGATCCGCGGCTACACGCTCACGTACCAGCGCCTCGTCGAGCGCCAGAGCGAGAACGCGCGCGAGATCAGGGCGCAGGTCGACGTTCGACGCGGGAGCGATCACCAGGGCACGCTGTCGGCGGGGAAGAACAACTATCCGGTGGAGCAGCAGACCTCGAACGAGGTCGCGATCCGCAGCGACTTCCTGAACGGTGAGGATCTGTTCCTGATCGCCCAGCAGATCGACCCGAACGGGACGGTGTTCTTCAAGGTCGAGGTGCTCCCGCTCGTGAACCTGATCTGGCTTGCCGGCTTCATCTTCATCGGTGGGGCGCTGATCGCGCTCTGGCCCGACGCCCGCGAGTCGCGGCGGCTCGCCGAGCGGTACGGCTACGTTGCGGCGCGCGCATGACGATCGCGCTTATCCTCGGTGCGGCGCTCGCGCTCGCCTGCGTTCTCTTCGTCGCGCGGCCGTTCCTGCTCGACCCCGAAGCCGAGGACGACGTGCTCGACGAGCCGACCGCGCAGGAGCGCCGCTGGATCGAGCTGGCCGAGCGGCGTGACCGCGCGCTCGCAGCGCTCAAAGAGCTGGAGTTCGACCACATGAGCGGCAAGATCTCCGACGAGGATTACCGCAGTCTCGTCGGGGCATTACGACAGCAGGCCGCAGAGGCCCTTCGTTCCCTCGAGACCACCGAAAGGAGCCTGATGCGAAACCTCGAGCCCCCCAGGCAGCCGGACATCCCTGAGCCGTATCCGCCCCCGGGGGAACTGGATCCGCCGTCTCCGCCGGACATCCCGGAGCCCTATCCACCCCCCGGCGAGACGCAGCCGCCACCGCCGCCGCAGATCCCCGAGCCCTACCCGCCCGCAGAAACGCAGCAGTAGGAGCGTCCGCCCCGGGGGCGAACCTCTCTTCATGAGTCGGCTTTCGCCTGCGCTCCTGGTCGCGCTTGCGCTTGTTCTCGCGGCGCCGGCCGTCGGCGGCCCCGGAGAGCGCAAGCAGCAGGTCGACGCGAAGCTGACGAACCTCCGCGACCGGATCGCACAGGCCCGGGAGCGCGAGCAGTCGCTGAACGCCGAGATCGACTCGGTCACCGGTCGCATCCGTGACCTCGAGCAGCAGGCCGGCAACGTCGCCGACCGCCTTGCGCCGCTCGAGGCAGATCTGCAGCTCCACCAGGAGCGGCTCGACAAGCTGAACGCGCTCTTCCGCCTGCAGACGGAGCGGCTCGAGTTCCTTCGGAGCTCGTACCAGCTCGCGTTGCGCCGGCTCGAGCTCCGGCTCGTGCAGATCTACGAGCTCGGCCGCTCTGACACCCTCGAGATCGTCCTCTCGGCGCGAAGCTTCGGCGAGGTCGTCGACCAGGTCGAGTTCACCGATCGGATCAAGGAGCAGGACGCGCGGATCGCAGGCGAGGTCCAGCACGCGCGCGACGAAGCCCGCGTCACGCGCGCTCATACGCGCGAGACGCGAGGTCGCGTAGCCGTGGTGACCCGTACGATTCAGGCGCGCACGGACCAGGTTCGCGCTCTCCGCGACAGCCTCGTCTCGCAGCAGAACGCGCTCTCGTCGGCGCGCGACCAGAAACAGCAGTCCGCGTCGAACGTGGACGAGAACCTGAAGGAGATGCTGGATGAGGCAGACGCTCTCCAGCAGTCGAGCGCCGCCCTCGCGGAGACGATCCAGTCGGCCCAAAGCTCGAGCTCAAGCTCGAGCTCGAGCTCCGCACCGAGCACCACGCCCTCTTCGAGCGGCTTGATCTGGCCGGTCAACGGCCCGGTGACGAGCTCGTTCGGTTACCGCTGTCTGGAGGGCCTCTGCCGGATGCACGAGGGCATCGACATCGGAGTCGGCTACGGGACTCCGATCCACGCGGCTGCTTCCGGCACGGTGATCTACGCGGGCGAGGACAGCGGCTACGGAAACCTGATCGTGGTCGACCACGGGGGCGGTCTCGCGACCGCGTACGCCCACCAGTCGAGCTTTGCGGTCGGAAGCGGCGCTCAGGTCTCCCAGGGCCAGGTAATCGGCTACGTCGGCTGTACCGGCCGCTGCTTCGGCCCGCACCTGCACTTCGAGGTCCGCGTCAACGGCTCGGCCGTCGACCCGCTCGGATACCTCTAGTTAGTTCTCGGAAACCGCTAGCCGCGACCTCGCGAACTGTCTTACAGGCGCCGGCGCGTGGTGCTTCGGCGCAGACAGGGAGGTTCGAATGAAGACATCCAGGCTGGTACTGCTCGCGGTCGCGGTCGCGGCGCTCACGTTTGCCGGGCTCGGCACGGCGGCCTCTCAGGAGAACTACAAGGTGAAGGCGATGCTGACGGCGTCCCAGGAGACGCCGGCGGCGAAGTCGAAAGGGACCGGCGTCTTCACGGCGAAGGTCGTGGAGAAAGGGAGCTCCAAGACGCTGACCTGGAAGCTCACCTTCAAGGGGCTGACGGGTGCGGCCCAGGCCGCGCACATCCATCTCGGGAAGCGTGGCGTGGCAGGTCCAGTCGCGATCCCGCTCTGCGGCCCGTGCAAGTCGGGCGCGAGCGGAACCGCGAAGATCACTCAAAGGATCGTCGGCGCATTCGAGCACAAGCGCGCGTATGTGAATGTCCATACGGCCAAATATCCAAACGGAGAGATCCGCGGACAGGTCTCGGTGGGCTAGTCGCATCGTGGGGGCTCCGTGGTTCACGGGGCGCCCACTCGGCTCACATGAGCCCGAACGTCTGCGCCAGCAGGAAGATGTTCAGCCCCGAAATCAATGCGGCGACAATCACGGCGGCGGCGGTCGTATAGGGGTGATTGACGAGAACGCCCATGATCTTCTTCTTGCTCGTGAACATGACGAGCGGGATCAGGGCAAAGGGGATCCCGAACGAGAGCACGACCTGGCTGATC
>JACDER010000005.1 GCA_013816275.1 Actinomycetota bacterium
CCGCTTAACCATGCGGAAAACTAATTTCGGTCTGGAAGACCGAAATGCGCGCCGACCTTGTCGGGGGTGGAGCCGCAGGAGCCCCTCAAAAAAACGGCGCCGGAGTCGCGGGCCTAGCTCGTAAGAGCTCGCCGAGCTTCGGCTCGAACTCGCCCGACGGGTCAGACGGCGGCGACTCGGCTTTGTTGGGTGCCAACACTCGGTTCCGCCTGCAAATCACGTCATTCCCGCGGAGCGATCTGAATTTTGGCACCCCACAGGGCTACGAGCGGCGTCCGGCAAGCGCGCCGCCGAGGACGTGCTCGGCAGCAGCCACGACTGTCTCGAAGTCTGCAGCCCCTGCTGCCTCGCGCGCGGCGGCGAGCTCTGCCGGCGGCAACTCGGCCTCCAGCCGCTCGAGTTCGGGCCTCGCCGTGATGAAGTAGAACGGCGGAAAGCCCGGATAGCCGAAGACGAACGTGAGCAGCTCTGCCGCACGACGCTCCTCCCCATCTCGCGCAAGCAGCACGCCGACGCCGCTCAACCCCAGGAGCGCCAGCGACTTCGCTTCGGTTGCCTGTGCGTGCTCCAGCGCCCAGCGGAATCGCTCCCGCGCGGCGTCGAGGTCTCCGAGTGCCACGAACGCGAACCCGACGCGGCACGCGGCGCCGATCATCCCCCAGCGATGGTTGACGTCGGCAAACGCGTCGTGGCCGGCGCGGCCTAGCCGGAGCGCGTCCTCGTACTCGCCGAAGCAGTACGAGCTGACGCTTGCGCGGCTGAGCGCGTAGCCGGCGCCTCCCCGGTCACCAACGGCCTCGAAGCACCCATTTGCTTCCATGTGGAGTCGCATCGCCTCCGCGTAATCGCCCTCGGCATCGGCGAGGAGTCCGAGCTTGCTCAGCGCAAAGGCGAGCATCAGCGGCTGGCCCCCCTCTCGTGCGATCGCGTGGCACGTCTCGAACGCCGTTCTCGCGGCTCCGAGCTCGTCCTGGAGCAGTCTGACGAACCCGAGCCACGAGAGGTTCGCGCACTCGGTCCATTCGTCTCCGACCGAGTGCGAGACGGCGATACCCTCCTCGAGGAACGTCGCTGCCTCCGGGTACACGTCGACGTAGCACGCGTTCGTCCCCAGCGCGAGTAGGCACGCTCCCAGCTCTTGCTTCAGCCGGCGCGCGCGGAGCTCCGCGAGGATCGCACGCGCGAGCGCATCCTGCGCCTCGTCGTAGCCGAGCGTGGACGCAAAGCTAACCTGGCCGGCAAGCACACTGAGCAGGACCGGAGGCGCGTTGCCCGTGTCGAAAGTCGTTGCCGGTGAGTAGCCGAGCGTGTGAGCGAGGTGCTCGAACGTCTCGAGGCCCTCGGGCCAGCTGTGTGCGTTGAAGAACGCAGAGAGGGCGGTGAGCGCGCTTCGTGCTTCGTCTTCCGGCCAGGTGCTCACCGCCCACTCGGCGGCGGAGCGGAGGTTGGGGACGTCACGGCGCAGCTCGTCGCGGGCGTCGCTCATGCGTGGGCTGAAGAACGCCTCTTGCCGATCGGTGAGCCTGCCGGCGTAGAACCGGGCATGGCGCTCGCGCACCTCCGCCGGCTCATCGGGCTCCTCCGCGAGCCGCTCGGCGGCGTACTGCCGCAAGAGCTCGTGGAGCTCGTACCGGCCGAGCTCGAGTCTCCGGACGAGCGATTTAGAGACGAGTTCGGACAGGAGTCCGATGTGTGCCCCCGCAACTGTGGCCGCCGCCTCGCGCGTGAAGGCGCCACGGAAGACCGCGAGCTGCCCAAAACTGCGCCGTTGCCCGTTCGTCAACAGGCGCCACGAGTGGTCGAAAGCGGCACGGAGGCTCCGGTGGCGCTCGGGGACGTCTCGCATCGATGTCTCGAGGAATCCGATTGTCGTCTCGATCTCGTCGGCGATCTCCGCACACGGAAGCACGGAGACCCATGCCGCCGCCAGCTCGATCCCGAGCGGCATGCCGTCGACGAGCCGGCAGATGCGAACCACGTGCTGCCGCTCATCGTCGCTGGGCTCGAAGCCGGGGTCGATCTGTCTGGCACGCTCGACGAACAACCGGACAGCTCCGTCGGCGCTCGTGCCGTTGCCGTTGCTCGAGACGCCCAGCCCCTCGACGTCCAGCACCCACTCGCTCTGGACGTTCAGTCGCTCACGTGACGTGGTCAGGATCTCGACGTTCGACGCACGCTCGATCAACAGACTGATGAGCCCCACACCCTCGACCAGGTGCTCGAAGTTGTCCAGAACGAGCAGCGTCGAGCGCTCGCTCAGGTAGTCGACGAGCTGGTCTTGAGCCGAGAAGCCGCTGTGTGCGGCGTCGATGGGGAACTGGAGCGCGTCGGCAACCGCCGGGGCCAGGAAGTCGGGTGCAGCGACGGAGGCGAGCGGGACGAAGTGAACCCCGTGCGCGTAGTGGTCGAGCCGGCGAGCGGCGGCCTCGAGAGCGAGCCGCGTCTTCCCGATGCCTCCGGGGCCGACGAGTGTCAAGAGACGGCAGTCCGGATCTTCGAGCCTGCGGTCGATCTCATCCAGCTCCTCCCTCCGCCCGACGAACGACGTCCGGGGGGACGGGAGGTTGGTGATGCCTGTGTCGAGCGTCTTCAGCGGCGGGAACTCCGAGCGCAGCCCCTCGATCTCGAGCTGGTAGATCCGCTCCGGCGCGGTCAGGTCCTTGAGACAGTGAGGCCCGAGGTCTCGCGCCCGAACGTTTACGAGCGCGTGCGTCGCCTCCGAGAGCAGCACCTGTTCGCCGTGACCGACAGCGGCGATGCGGGCGCCCTTGTGGACGTCGAGGCCCACGTACCCCTCATCGGTGACGAGAGGCTCGCCGCTGTGGAGCCCCATGCGAACGCGTATCGGCCCCCCGGCGAGGCCTCTCTGCGCGTCGGCGGCGGCGGCTACGGCGTCCGACGCGCGCGCGAACGCAATGAAGAAGGCGTCTCCCTGTGTATCGACCTCGACGCCGCCACGGGCGCCGAACGCTTCCCGCACGATCCGACGATGCTCGTGGAGGGCAGCCGCGTACTCGTCGCCGAGCTCGTGAAGGAGCTTGGTCGAGCCCTCCACGTCGGTGAAGACGAACGTGACGACACCCGCGGGAAGCTGTGCGTTCATTCGACGATGATCACCGACACCCCGCCTCGTGTCCAGCTGGAGCTACCCCGTGGGGTACGGATGGCGCTCGGATTACGGCTCGATCCGGTAGACCATGTTGTGGGTCGCGAGCCAGACCGCGCCGTCGCCAGCGGAGAGCCACGCTTAGCCGGGCGGGAAGGGCAGGTGTTCTGTGATCGAGTGGGCTGCAGGGTCGATGCGAACGAGCTCGTTGTTGCCCGTCACGACCCAGATCGATCCGAGGCCGGCTGAGGCGAGGAAGGCTGGACCGCCGACATCCACTCGGGTGACAATCGATTGCGAGCCCGTGTCCACGTCCGAGATCGGATTGGTGCATCCATCCGTCGCCCACCAGAGCTGGGCCCCGTCGGCCGTCGGCTCCCCGCAGGCTCCGCCGACCGTTAGCACGCGGGAGACGGCACCCGTCCCGGAGTCGATGCGCTCGAGGAAGAAGCTCCCCACAGCCAAGCAAGGCGGCGGAGGGCCCGAGTTCGCCTAGCCGCGGGCGCTGTCGGTCATTTCCTCACGCGATAGACGAGCCGGGCGAACTGACCCTGGCGCGCGACGTCCACGAGCTCGAGCCGGGACGCGGTCAGCCGGCGGGGCAGTAACGGCGCGCCGCCCCCGAGGGTCACCGGCGCGATTCCGATGAGCAGCTCGTCTAGGAGCCCCTGGTCGGCGAACTGTCCGACGAGGTCGCCGCCTCCGGCGAGCCAGATGTTCCGGCCCTTCGCCGCCCTCGCCATCTCTTCGTGAACGGGAGCGACGTCCCCGCTCACGAATGAGACATTGGCGCCCGGGATAACGGCAAGCTCGCGGTGGGTAAACACCCAGCACGGGGTGTCGGCGTAGTACTTCTGCCAGTTGGCCGACTCGTGCTCCATGACCCACTCGTACGTGGTCGCACCCATCGCCATCGCGCCGACGCCCGCCCAGAACGCGCTGAACTCATCGCCCGGATCGGAGCCGCGGTCGACCTCGAAGAGCCATTCGAGCGAGTTGCTCTCGTCCGCGATGAAGCCGTCGAGCGCCGACGCCGTGTAGTACTGGGTCTTGGTCATGCCAAACGTAAGCTCATCCGGTGCCGCAGGCTAGCGTCCTCGAAGCGCCGCCGCCGCGCTTCTCCGCGGACGAGGTCGCCGCGATGGCGGCGGAGCTCTTCGGCGTCGCGGGCGGCGCCACCGACCTCGGCAGCGAGCGCGACCAGACTTTCCTCGTCGCGGACGGAACCGGCGGCGCAATCGTCAAGATCGCGAACCTCGCCGAGGATCCAGCCGTTCTGGAGCTCGAGGCAGCGGCGATCGAGCACGCCCTACGCGTCGACCCGGAGCTGCCCGTGGCGAGGCAGCTCGCGAGGGCCTCGTTCGACACCCCGGAAGGAACGCACGCCGTCCGCCTCTTCGAGCGGCGCAGCGGTCGGACCTCGACCGGCGCGGAGCTCACCGACGGCGCCGTTCGCGAGCTCGCGGCGACCCACGCACGCCTCAACCTGGCGCTGCGCGGCTTCTTACACCCGGCCGCGGGCCGCGAGCTCCTCTGGAACCTCGCCCATGCCCCGAAGCTTCGCCCGCTGCTCGCCGCGATCGGCGACTCGAAGCGGCGCGCCATGGTCGAAGCCGTCCTCGACCGGTTCGATACACGCGTTGGCCCACGCTGGCTCGAGCTGCGTGGGCAGGTCGTCCACGGAGACCTCACGGCCGACAACGTTCTTTTCGACGACCGGCAGCACGTCACCGGCATCGTCGACTTCGGCGACATTGGCCACAGCGCCCAGATCGCCGATTTCGCGATCGGGCTCACCTCGGTCCTGCGAGGCCGCACCGGAGAGGACGTCTACCGGGCCGCGCGCCTCGCGATCGACGGCTACTCGATGCGGATCCCGCTCGAGGACCTGGAGCTCGCGCTCCTCGGCGACCTCGTCGCTGCACGCCTCGCGACGCTGGTCACCATCAGCTCGTGGCGCATGACGCGCTATCCGGAGAACGCCGAGTACATCCAGGCCTGGGACGAGGACTCGTGGGCGCTGCTCGACCAATTCGCCCAGGAGGGCGCCGACTCGGTCTGCCGGAAGCTGGGCGCTCCGCGCGCGCCCGAGCCGACGCCGGAGCTGGCCCGGCGCCGCCGGCTTGTGCTCGGGCCGGCCCTGACCGACCTCACGTACCGCGAGCCCGTCCACGTGGTGAGCGCCGACGACGTGTGGCTTGTGGACGCGCAGGGAAGGCGGCTGCTCGACGCATACAACAACGTTCCCGTCGTCGGGCATTGCCATCCGCGCGTCACCGAGGCAGTCGTCCGGCAGACGCGGGCCGTGAACACCCACACGCGCTACCTCTACGAGCCGCTCGTGGACCTCGCCGAGCGTCTGGTCGCGTCGATGCCCCCGGGGTCGGGCCTCGACACGGTCATGCTCGTCAACTCGGGGAGCGAGGCGAACGACCTCGCGTGGCGGATCGCCGGTGCGAGCACCGGCCGCACGGGCGGAATCGTCACCGCCCACGCCTACCACGGCGTCAGCGCTGCGATCGCGGACTTCTCGCCCGAGGAGTGGGCCGCGGACTTCCATCCGCCGAACGTCCGGACGATCGACCCCCACCGGCCGGCCCGGGAGGAGATGTCACGCGCGCTGGACGGCTTCGACCTCGCCGCGACCTTCCTCGACGCGGGCTTCACAAGCGACGGGATCTTCACGCCGCCCGCGGACGAGCTCCGCCAGATCGTCAGCGCGACCCATGCGGCTGGCGGAGTGTTCGTGGCCGACGAGGTTCAGGTCGGCCACGGCCGCAGCGGCCGTCACCTCTGGTCGTTCGTGCACTACGGTCTCCAGCCCGACATCGTCACGCTCGGCAAGCCGATGGGGAACGGCTATCCGGTCGCCGCGGTGATCGCCCGGCGCGAGCTGGTCGACGAGTTCGCGGCGACGACTGACTTCTTCAGCACCTTCGGCGGCAACCCGGTCGCGGCCGCGGCCGCGCTGGCTGTTCTCGAGGTGATCGAAGACGAGCGGCTGATCGACCGGGCCGGCCGCGTCGGCGCGTACCTGGCAGACGAGCTCCGGCGGCTTGAGCATCCCGCGATCCAGGCCATCCGCGGCTTCGGCCTGCTCGCCGGCGTCGGGCTGCCGGACGCCCAGCTCGCGGGCCGGGTCATGGACCGGCTCAGAGACCGCGGCGTGCTGGTCGGACGGACCGGGCCGGGCGAGAACGTGCTCAAGATCCGGCCACCCCTTGTTTTCGGCGACGAACACGTCGACCTCCTCGTCGGGGAGCTCGACGCGGCGCTTGCCGCCGAAGGTTAAGCGGTCTTCTTCCCGGGGTTGAGCAGGCCCTTCGGATCGAAGACCTGCTTGATCTCTGCGTGCAGCTCGACTGCGCGAGCACCCCACTGGCGCGAGAGCCATCCGCTTCTGATGACGCCGAGACCGTGCTCCCCCGACACCGTCCCACCGAGGCGGATCGCCATCTCCAGCAGGTCGTCGGTCGCCCGCGAGGCCCGGGCGAGCGCCTCCGGGTCGCCGGGAGCGAGCAGGAACGTGGAGTGGAGATTGCCGTCCCCCGCGTGGCCCCAGCTACACGCGGGTAGACCGTGCCGGCGCCCGATCTCGAGCGTCTCCGCGATCGCCTCCTCGATCCGGTCGAGCGGCACCGCGATGTCCTCGCTCACCTTCGCGCCCATCAGCGCGGTGACCGCGAATGTGACGCCGTCTCGCCAGCGCCAGAGCGCGGCGATCTCGTCGGGAGAGGACGCCGCCGTGACCGCGAGCGCGCCCTCGCCGAGCACCGCCGCGGTCTCGTCCCGCAGCCTGGCCGCCTCCGAGGCCGAACCGTCCGCCTCGGCGATCACGAGGAAGCCGGCGCCACGAGGCATCTCGACCGGGAACGAGGCGCCTGCGGCTTCCAGCGTCCCACCGTCGAGATACTCGATCGTCGCGACCTCGAGGCCGCTCCCCAGGATGCTGAGAATCGCGCTGCACCCGGCGCCGATTCCGTCGTAGAAGGCAGCCACGGGAAATGCTGCTTCCGGGGCGGGGACGAGCCGGAGCCAGGCGGCCGTGACGATCCCGAGCGTCCCTTCCGAGCCGATGAGGAGGCTCTTCAGGTCGTAGCCGGCGGCGTCCTTCCGCGTGGGCCCACCGACCGTGATCACTTCACCGGGCGGGACGACCGCCTCCAGCCCGGTCACCCACTTGCCCGTGACGCCGTACTTGAACGCGTGCGGGCCGCCGGCATTGGTCGCGATGTTGCCCCCGATCTGGGACTGCTCGGCGCCGCCCGGGTCGGGGGGGAACATGAGACCCTGCTCGCGGGCGAGGCGGCGAACGTCGCCGGTCGTCACCCCCGCTTCGACGAACATCCGCCAGAGCAGCGGATCGAACGACCGCACACGGTTCAATCGCTCCAGCGTAAGGACGACGCCTCCGTCCAGCGGCACCGCCCCGCCCGCATAGCCGGTGCCGCCGCCACGCGGGATCAGCGGGACTCCGTTCTCGTAGCACCACGCGAGCAGCCTGGCGACCTCGTCCACGCTCGAGGGTGCGACGACGGCGTCCGCCCGCCCGTGCAGCCCTCTGATCTCGGTCGAGTCATTCAGGTACGCGGATGCCGGCCCGTCCAGGACCGACGTGATCCCGGCCAGCTCATCCCTGAGCGCCACGCCCCCGCCTTCCCGGCCACCAGCTCCGCTCGCCGACCAGCGACATGACTGCCGGTATGAGCAGCGATCTCACGATGAACGTGTCCAGCAGGATCCCGACGACCAGTGCGAATGCGAACTGCCAGAACGTCGAGACCTGCACGATCACCAGCATGGCGAACGATGCCGCGAGCGCGATCCCTGCGACGGTGACGGCCCTACTCGCGAGGGGAACCGTGGTGACGATCGCCTCGTTCAGCGGCCGGTTGGCCGACTCCTGGTAGATGCGGCCGACGATGAACACGTTGTAGTCGGAGCCGAACGACACGAGCAGCACGGCGACCGCGATCGGGACGAAGTAGGTGAGGCTCGGGTAGCCGAGGACGTCCTCGAAGACGTAGGTCGTCAGGCCGAACGTCGCGGCCACAGCGAGCCCGCTCGCGGCGACGAGGTAGAGGGGCGCGACCAGGGAGCGCAAGAAGATGATGAGCAGGAAGAGGTTCACGAGCATCGCCGCGAGCAGCACGTACTTGAGGTCGTGGTCGATGTCGTCGACCGTCGCCTGCGCGATCGCGGTGGCGCCGGTGAAGGCGGCGTTGACGTGGCGCAGTCCCGCCTCGTCGAGCAGAGCCGACGTCCGGCCTTCGAGCACGCGGAGCGCGTCGATCGCCTGCGCGCCGAACGGCGTCTGGTCGAGGACGACGAGGTAGCGAACCGCGCCACCGCCCGGAGTCCGGAAGACCGCGAACCGCTCGGCGAGCCGCGAGATGCCGGGGCCGATCACACGGTCGACGTGCGCCTCCTCCTGCAGCAGGTGGCCGAAGCGGGCCAGGCGGGCCTCGGTCAGCTCCGACGGCTTCCCCTGGACGATCAGCTCGGTCGGCGCGATCACGCCCGGGCTGAATCCGGCCGCGGCCGAGTTGGCGGCCTTCTTGGCGGGTTGATCCGTGAGCGCCGAGATGGGGTTCATCCCGAGGCGAGTACCCATCAGGCCGGTGGCGGCGGCGCCGAGCACCAGCACGAGGGCGACTATCACGGCAAGTCCACGCCGGCGGGAGACGACGAAGCGAAGCAGACCCTCCTCGGCTGCCCGCGCGTGCCGGCCCGTGAGGCGGTGGCCCGGCCAGAAGAGGTGCCGGCCGAGCAACGCCATCAGGGCCGGGACGAACGTGATCGAGATGAGCATCCCCACGACCACGCTGATCGCCATCGCCGGGCCGAGCGCCTGGAGGAACCCCAGGTTCGCCACCCGGAGGGTCGCGATCCCACCAGCGACCAGCAGCCCCGCAGTGAAGATGATCGGCAAGAACGCCTGGGTCGTCTTCACCGCGGCGGCCGGCATCCGCTCTCCGTCCGCCAGCCGGTCGCGTAATCCGGTCATGAAGAAGACCGAGTAGTCGGTCACGACGCCGAGCAGGAGCACGATGACAAGCGGTTCGATCTCGTGCGGCAGGCTCGACCCGAAATGGGTGGTGTAGAAGGACACGGCCCGGAGCGCGACTACGTAGGCGATGCCGGCGGTCGCGAGCGTCACGAGCGGGGCGACGACCGAGCGAAAGTAGATCCCCAGGATGAGCGCGATCGCGAGCAGCGTCGCGAGCTCGATCCACGGCAGCGCGTCGTCGACCGCCTGCGCCTGCTCGAGCTGTCCTGGGACGACACCGGTCGGCAACGCACGAGCCCCGTCCGAGCTGACGAGTCCCGCGTAGCGCACGGCGAGCTTGTTCTGGTTCGCCGCCGGAACGTGCCGCGGGAAGAACAGGTACGTGATCGCCGTCGTGGCGTTGACGAGCGGGAACGCGAACGACGGCTTCGGGAAGCCGGGGATCCTGGCCGCATCGAGGTCGGCCGCCGTCTTCAGCACGGTCTGCCGCGCCGGAGCCGACAGGCCGTCCGCGTTCCGCTGGACGACGGCGATCTCCGAGAAGAGCGGCACGTGGAAGAGCTGCAACGAGCGCTCCTCGACCTTGACGGCCCGCGTGTGCTTCGGGATCAGGAAGTTGACGCTCGCCCCTGGCAGCGTGGACAGCCCCGGAGCCACGAAGTACAGGAGCGCGGCGAGAGCGACCCACCCGGCCGCCAGCGCGACCCGGAGCCGCACGATCGTCTCACCTGCCCGAAAGGCCATCGAGGGAGAGTTATAGATTGCGACGCCTTGTGCAGGAGGCTCCGAGCTTCGAGCGAGACATCCGTCCGCTCTTCCGTGAGGAGGACGTCGACATGATGTTCTCGCTGCTCGACGACGACCCGAGCGCGACGCTCGTGAAGGCCGTCTCCTCAGGTCTGTAGCAGGGCGCCTTCAGCGGGCCCGAGCCGGAGACCCGACTCGACGCGCTCGCCGTCGCGGTCTCGATCGGTGCCGACGAGGATCGTCCCCGTCAGGTCGACCGTAGCTTCGCTCTCGCCCAGGTTGACGGCGATCGCGTGTCCAGCACCCCGGCTCCATGCCCAGATTCCCTCGGGGGACGGCAGCGATGCATAGGCACCCGCCCGCAGGTCGTCTCGCTCGCGCCTTACGGCCAGGAGGTCGCGGCAGAGCGTGAGGATCGAGCCTGGGTCGTCGCGCTGGGAGGCGACGTCCGGGCCCGACCCGAACGGCAGCCACGGCTCGACGCCCTCGCTTGTGAATCCGACGCCGGGCTCGTCAGACCAGCGCATCGGCGTCCGTGCGCCGTCGCGGTTGCCCGCGAAGTCCAGCACGGCTTCCTCGGGGACGGCCTGCTGCTCGAGCCCGATCTCGTCGCCGTAGTAGAGGACGGGTGTACCGCGCAGCAGGAGCACGACGAGCAGCGCGCAGCGGATCTTCGCCTCGTCACCCTGGCACCAGCGCGTTGGGAAACGGACGACGTCGTGGTTCGAGAGCGTCCAGACAGGCCAACCGCCGGCGGGAATCGCCGCCTCCGTCTGCTCGATCACGCGCCGGAGGCGCTCCGCCTCGAACGGTGCATAGACGCAGGCGAAGTTGAAGGCGAGCTGGAGCTCGTCCCCGTCCCCGTAGTAGGAGGCCATCACGACGGGATCGAGTACGTGCGTCTCGCCGACCAGAAGCCGTGCGGGGTCGTACTGCTCGCAGATCTTCCGCCAGCGGCGAAAGATCTCGTGGGTCTCCGGGCGGTTCATGCTGTACACCGGCTTGAGCCGCCCGGCAGCGTCGGGATCGGGCGGGTCGTCGCGCAGCTCGCGGTCGTTGACGATCCCGTGGGCGACGTCGATGCGGAAACCCGCGATGCCGCGGTCGAACCAGAAGCGGAGGATGTCGTCGAATGCCTCCCAGACGTCCTGCGTCCACCAGTTCAGGTCGGACTGCTCGGGCAGGAAGTTGTGCAGGTACCACTGGCCGGTCGTCTCGTCGAGCGTCCAGGTCGGCCCGCCGAACACGCTCTGCCAGTTGTTCGGCGGCCCGCCGTCCTTGCCGTCGGCCCAGACGTACCAATCGCGATGAGCGGCCGAGCGGGACGAGCGGGAGTCCTGGAACCAGGGATGCTGGTCGCTCGAGTGGTTCGGGACGATGTCGAGCAGGATCCTGATGCCGCGCCGGGCCGCCTCCGTCACGAGCCGCTCGAGCGTCGCCATGTCGCCGAGCTCTGGATGGACGTCGCAGTAGTCGGAGACGTCGTAGCCCCAGTCCTTGTTCGGCGACGGGTTGATCGGGTTCAGCCAGAGCCCGTCCACGCCGAGCCACTCGAGGTAGTCGAGCCGGTCGAGGATCCCGGCGAGGTCACCCACGCCGTCGTCGTTCGAGTCAGCGAACGAGCGCGGGTAGATCTGGTAGATCACCCCGTCTTGCCACCAGGGGCTCACTTCGGTGGAGGTCCGGTCGAGCTCCTGACGCGGAGGTAGGGACGGAAGTAGGAGTTCGGCAGCGCCTTCGGATGCTCGATCAGCGTGCGCAGCGTGTCGACTGCGGTCTGGGCGATCTCCGCGATCGGCTGCTCGATCGTCGTCAGCGGGGGATTCGTCCACGATGCCGCCTCGATTCCGTCGAAGCCGACGACGGACAGGTCGTCGGGAACGCGGATGCCCGCGTCGGCGGCGGCCCGGAGGACGCCGATCGCCATCAGGTCGTTCGAGCAGATGATTCCGGTCGGGCGGGGATCGAGCCGCAGAAGCGCCCGCCCTGCCCGCAGCCCGCCTTCGACGGTGAAGTCCTGGTGGGTGATGCGGCCGTCGGGAGTGATGCCGGCAGCGATGAGCGCCGCCCGCCAGCCGACCTCCTTCTCCCGGGCGGGGAGATAGAAGTCAGGGCCGGAGGCGTACCCGATGTGAACATGTCCGAGGTCGAGCAGATGCTGCGTCGCCACCTCGGCCGCCGAGCGCTCGTCCACCCCGACCGAGGGGATGTCGAGCCGGTTGAGCGCGCCGTTCACGAACACGATCCGTGCACCGTCGTCGATGAGTCGCGCGTAGTGGTCGTGCTCGCCGCTCAGGTTCGTCATCTCGCAGGAGACGAAGATCATCCCGTCCACCTGGCGGTCGAGCAGCATGTGGACGTACTCGACCTCCCGGAAGGCCGCGCTCTCGGTCGTGCAGAG
The DNA here is from genome assembly GCA_013816275.1 of Actinomycetota bacterium. GTDB lineage: Bacteria > Actinomycetota > Thermoleophilia > Gaiellales > Gaiellaceae > JACDER01. The sequence goes on from JACDER010000005.1 coordinate 12,265, forward strand.
GATCGACGCGTACCCGATCGCCGCCGTTCGCGCCTGAAGTGCCTGCGCGATGGTGGGGAAGATCGGGTTCTCGAAGTTCGGCAGGAGCAATCCGATCACTCCGGTCGCACGAACACGTCCTGGAGGGACATAGAGGAGCTCGCGCATCGAGCGTTCGACGCGCTCCCGGGTATCCGCCTTGACGACGACGGAGCCGCGGGCGACGCGCGAGGCGGTCGCCACGCTGACCCCGGCGTGCCGGGCTACATCTCTTAGCGTAGACACGTTACATTCCTTTGTAACACGTTTTCAGGATCTCTCGCAACTCTAGATCCTACAGCTGTAGCAGGATCTTGACTTTCCGCCGAGTCTTAACTATCGTCCTGAGCGTCGGTTTCTCTCATGAAGCTGAAAACGGTTTCAACACGCGTGATCGTACCGCCCGACCTGGCAGATGTAGCCCTGGGCGGAAGGTCAGGAAAGGACGGATACTCATGTTGAGGAGATTTACTTGGCGCATCGGCGCGCTTGTTCTGGTCGCCGGTGCCCTCGCTGCGCTCGTCGGAGCCAAGGTTGCTCCGGCCGCCAGCCACAAGGCGTCCGCCGGAACGATGCGCATCTGGACGGACGGCGACCGCAAGGCCGCGATCACGAAGGTGGCGAACGCCTGGGCCGCGAAGAGCGGCGTCAGTGTCCAGATCGTCCAGAAGGAATTCGGCGACATCCGAAGCCAGCTGGGCCAAGTCAAGGCCGAGGACGCGCCCGATGTCATCGTCGCCGCACACGACTGGACGGGGCAGCTGGCGGCCAACGGCCTCGTCATCCCGCTCGTGCCGAAGAAGGCCGCGCTGAAGGCGATCCCCGCGTACGCGCGTAAGGCGTTCACGTACGGGAAGCTCTACGGAATGCCCGTGGCGCTCGAGAACGTAGGCCTCTTCGTCAACACGGCGATCGCCAAGGTGCCGAAGAGCTGGCCGGATCTCGAGAAGAAGGCACTCGCCTTCCAGAAGCAGGGCGGCGGTAACGTCGGTCTCGCAGTCCAGCAGGGCTCGGGCGGCGACGCGTACCACATGTACCCGTTCTTCTCGGGTCTGTGCGGCTACGTCTTCGGAACGACGCACGGCGTGCTCGACAAGAACAAGCTGGGTGTCGCGAACCCGAAGTTCATCAAGAACACCGCGCTGATCAACAAGTGGAACAAGGAAGGCCTGATCAGCTCCAAGATCAACGGCGACACCGCGACGCAGCTCTTCACCAGCGGTAAGGCCGCGTACTGGGTCACCGGCCCCTGGAACATCGATACCGCCCGCAAGGCCGGCATCAACTTCAAGATCATCCAGGTCCCGAAGATCAAGTGCCGGGCCGCTCCGTTCCTCGGCGTCCAGGGCCTCATGGTCACCAAGTACGCCTCGGGCCACGGCGTCGCGACCGCGGCGAAGGACTTCGTCGCCAACTACATGGCCGGCGCAGGCCCGCAGGCTCAGCTTGCGGCTGCCAACAATCGCTTCCCGGCGAACGTCGCGGCAGGGAAGAAGGTCACCGATCCGGCGCTCAAGCAGATCGGGCTCGCCAGCAAGGGCGGCGTCGCGATGCCGAACATCCCCGAGATGAACTCGGTCTGGACGGACCTCGGAGATGCCTGGGTCAAGTCGACCAAGGGCGACGGGGCAACTCCCGCGAAGGCTGCCTTCGAGACGGCGGCCAAGAACATCAAGGCCAAGATCGCCGGAGGCTAGTAGCTCTTCTGATCTGAATGACACAAACGCCCCGCACGATGCGGGGCGTTTGTGTCTAAATGCCCTACTCGCATGAGCGACGCAGCCGTCCCAGCCCCTCAGGCGCCGCAGTTCAAAAGCTCCAGCGCGAGATCGCTCCCCGCCCGGCTGATGGCGGCGTTCTCCGGGACGAACGGCCTGATCGCGAAGCTCGTCCTGCTCGGGCTGTTCAACGCGATGGTCGTGTGGGCTGCGACGATTCTCGCCACCCACCACAAGTGGATCGCGCTGCTGATCGTGGCCGTCGCGGCGGGTGCGATCGACGCGATCTACCTCGTTCCGCGCAAGGCGACGCTGCCGCTGAAGTTCCTGATCCCCGGGACGATCTTCCTGGTCGCCTTCACGGTCATCCCGATCGTGTACACGGTCGATCTCGCCTTCACGAACTACTCGACCGGCCACATCCTCTCGAAGCCCGAGGCGATCGAGCAGATCAAGCTGCGCTCGCTCTCGCAGCCGCCCAACGGAAGGACGTACACGCTGTCCCCGGCCCTGGACGGAGGCGGCAAGCTCACCCTCCTGCTCGTCGACAACAAGACGCACACCGCGTACGTCGGCACCAGGAACGGGCTCGGGAAGCTGCCGACGTCACGGGTGACGATCACCGGCGGGGCGATCACGGCCGCCACGGGCTACAAGCTGATCAAGGGAGCGAAGCTCTTCTCGCTCGACACCGAGCTCGATCAGTTCCGCGTTCCGCTTCCCGGAGGCTCCGCGATTCATCCGGAGGGCGCCGACTATGCGGTCCAGCTGATCCCGGACAAGAAGTACGACCCGAAAGCCGGCGCCTTCACGAGCACCGGGTCCGGAGTGGTCTACCGCGACAACGGGGCAGGCTCCTTCGCGACCGACACCGGCCAGAAGCTCGAGCCCGGGTGGAAGACCTACAACGGCTTCAAGCAGTTCAGCAAGATCGTCACCAACCCGCTGTACCGGCGGCCGTTCCTACGCGTGCTCGCCTGGACGGTCGTCTTCGCCGCGATGACCGTGCTGCTCTCGTTCGCGCTCGGGCTCTTTCTCGCGGTCACGCTTCAGAAGAAGTTTCGGGGCCAGCGCTTCTACCGCTCGCTCCTGGTCATCCCCTACGCGGTGCCGTCCTTCCTCACCATCCTCGTCTGGGCGGGACTGCTGAACGACGACTTCGGGATCGTGAACAAGTTGTTCCACATCCACGTCCCGTGGCTCTTCGACCCGTGGTGGGCCCGAACCTCGGTCATCCTCGTCAGTGTGTGGTTGACCTTCCCCTACTTCTTCCTGGTCTGTCTGGGCGCGCTCCAGTCGATCCCCGGAGACCTCGTCGAGGCCTCGCGGGTGGACGGCGCAGGCCCCTGGCAGGTCTTCCGCCGGATCACGCTGCCGCTGCTCCTCATCTCGGTCGCGCCGCTGATGAT
>JACDER010000160.1 GCA_013816275.1 Actinomycetota bacterium
CGTCCGGACTCCTTGACTCGATTACGAAGCTGCGATGGACCTGACGTACGGCGTCTCGTCAGAGATCGAGGGCGCTCGCGGGTAATCTCGAGGTCGCCTAACGGTTCGGCCCGGTACGTCGCTCGGCCACGTTGTCCCGGTAGGAGAGAGTCGAGCTCACGCGCGCGGTGTACCCAATTGCAGTTGATCCTCGTTGGCTATCCCTAAGTGTGCGTTGCGCTTTCAGCACGGTCAGGCCGTCGCTGGCCGTACCGAAACGAAGCCCTGCGCGCGCCAGTCGCGCGCCAGTGAGCACCTCTTTCAGGCGGTTTTGAGCGGTCTTGAGCGGACGAACGTTCGTGCTACAAGCTACGGCACCAACCGCTCAACCAAGCGAGTTTCCGCATAGACAAGCGGTATGCCCCCGACAGGAATCGAACCTGTGCACGCGGTTTAGGAAACCACTGCTCTATCCACTGAGCTACGGGGGCCTAGGAGGAATCTAGCGAGGTCTCGGCGGCCAGTCCTCGACGCCGCCGAGGACCTTTGTGAACGCAGCGCCTGAGTGCGTCATCCCCTCCCGGAGATAGAACGCATGCGCCTGCTCGCGCCACACCGCCGACTCGAGCTCGAGCGCGAAGCAGCCGCGCGCTCGCGCCCGCTCTTCTGCTTCCGCGAGGAGCGCCTTGCCGGCGCCGCGGCTGCGGGCTCCTTCCGCGACAACCAGATCGGGGATCCAAGCCTCGGGCACCCCGAAATTGAGCCGTTGCCGGAACTCGAGGTCGACGAAGCCGATCACTTCGTTGCCCTCCACGGCGACCAGCGCGACCGTGTCGGGGCGGCCGAGGTATGCGTCGAAGCTGAGGCGATGAGTCTCTTCGTCATCGCGGCCCCGAACATCGGGGCGGCCCAGCTCAGCGAGCAGTGCCGCGACCGGCGCCCAGTCGGACACTCGGGCCTCGCGGATCTCCACGAACGGAGTTCTATACGTCCACTTGGCGCGCCGCGGCGCAGTTGATCGCCCACGATTCGGCTGCTGCGACGAGACTGCGTTCCAGCGAGTCGAGCGCCGCCGGCTCGGCGGAGACGACATCGTGCTGGAGCTCGATCCGTACCTGATGCAGGGACGCCTCCACTTCTCGGCCGATCTCGTGCCGCTGCTCGGAGATGATCGAGACCTGGGGTGCCGCCTTCAGCAGGACGGCGGCGAGATCATCGATCTCGGCCGGAGTCGCCTCGCGGCCCGCGAGCATGCCGAAGTTGACCCGAACCTCGACCGCGGGTGGGTCGTAGGCGTGGGTTGCAAACGCGATCAGGGGGTCGACCATGATCAGGGTCTACCCAATCCTCGGGGGACTAACCGCTCTCGCTCGGCTCCCAGCGGAAAGCCCATACGGCCAGCACGAGACCGACCAATCCCCATCCGGCGACGACGCCGATCGCGCCCGGCTCGTGCCAGATCGGTTGATCGAAGACGATCGCGCTGCGGACGAGCCTGACCAGGTACGTGAGCGGCAGCACGTCGGCAATCGCGCGGAGGACGTGCGGGAAGTGCCGCGTGGGCCCGAAGGAGCCGGACAGGAACGCCATGGGGAGCACGACCAGGTTGACCACCGCCGAGGCTCCCTCCGCGGACCGGATCGCCGCGGCCATTGCGATTCCGAGTGCCGCGAAGGCGGCCGCGCCCAGGAGGAGGGACAGGGCCAGCGATCCGAGCCGGTCGGGAACGCCCACGTGGTAGGTGACCCGGGCGAGCCCGATCATCGCCGCGGCCTCGATCGCGAAGACGAGCAGAGTCGACCCGAGCAGCGCCGCGATGTACATCGCGGGTGGGAGCGGAGTAGCGCGCAGCCGCTTGAGCACCCCGTTCTCTCTCCGGATGACGAGGAAGATCGCGATTCCCGCGAACGACGTCGTGGCTGCGCCGTATCCGAGCAGCCCCGCCAGCAGGACGCGACCCGCGGGTTGCCCGTAGATGTCCCCCGTGTAGAACGCGCTGACGAGGACGTAGAGGAGCAGGGGGAAGATGAAGGTGAAGAAGGCCGCCTCCCTGCTCCGCCAGTAGAGGAGCTGCTCCCCCTTCAGCTCATGAAAGAACAGTCTCATCGTCCTGCTCCGTGAGCGAGAGGTAGACATCCTCGAGCGTGGGCCGCCGGACCTCGAGGCCCTCGAGCTCGACGCCCGCGTCTAGTGCCTGGGCGGTGAGCTCGTGCAGGGTTCGCGTCGGCTCGTCGGTCTTCACGACGACCTCCTCGCCGTCCCGCAGGTAGCGGATCTCGGCCCCGCGGCTGCGGCCCATCAGGTCCGCCGGCCGCCCGTGCGCGACGATCCGGCCTTCTCGGAGGACGGCGACGCGGTCGGAGAGCTGCTCGGCCTCCTCGAGGTAGTGCGTGGTCAGGAGAATGGTCTTCCCGAGAGAGCGGAGCGCGCGGATCGTCGCCCACGCGGCCCGTCGGGCTCCGGGGTCGAATCCCGTGGTCGGCTCGTCGAGGAAGATCAGCTCGGGGTCGCCGACGAGCGCGAGCCCGAGATCGAGGCGCCGGGCCTGGCCGCCGGACAGGCTCTTGATGCGGGTGTTGCGCTTCTCCATGAGACCGACGAGCTCGATCACCTCGTCCACCGGTCGCGGCTTGCGGTAGTACCCGGCGAAGAGCGCGAGCATCTCGCGCACCGTGAGCGTCGTGTACACCGCCGAGGACTGGAGGACGACGCCGATCCGCTGCCGCCACTCGGTGCCGGCCCGCTCGGGATCCTCTCCGAGCACGCGAACCGTGCCGCCGTCGCGCTTGCGATAGCCCTCGAGGATCTCGACCGTCGTCGTCTTCCCCGCTCCGTTCGGGCCGAGCAGGCCGAAGACCTCGCCGGATCCGATCTCGAAGCTGATCCCGCGGACCGCTTCCAGCTTGCCGTACGACTTGGTCAGCGCCTCGATCGAGACGGCGCTGGTCACAGCTGAAGCACGACCATTCCGGCCGCTGGGAACCGTGGCTCCTCGCCGCCGCCGAGCGTGGCCGCAATCCGGCCGCAGTCCGGCTGGTGGCCGACGACCACAACGCGCTCGCCCCGTCCGGAGACCGCCTCCTTCACTGTCTCGACGGTCGCGCCCGGTGCGAGCCGTGCATCGGCTTCGTACCTCGCACCCGTCGCCCGCGCGAGTGCCTCGCCGGTCTCGCGGGCACGCAGCAGCGGGCTGGTGAGAACGACGTCCGGAGCAACGCCGTCCGCGCGCAGGCGCTCGCCGAGCTCGCGAGCCTGCTCGCGGCCCTCGTCGCTCAACGGCCGGAGCTCGTCGGGGTCGCCGGGTGTCGCCTCTGCATGCCGGACCAGGTAGAGCTGCATCCGCTGGCAGGATAGACCGCGACGTGCGCGTCTCCCTCCGCACTCGCGACCTCGTCGTCGTGAGCTGGCCGATCGCGCGGGATGACGCCGAGCGTCTCCTGCCGGCCGGGCTCGAGCCCGCGACCGTGGACGGTCGATTTCTCATCTCTCTGGTGGCGATGCGGCACGAAGGGACGCCCCGTTATCGGCAGATCAACATTCGAACCTACGTCGCGCACGAGGGCGAGGAGGCCGTCTACTTCCTCGTCACCCGCGTGACCGGGCCGGGGCTCGTTGGTGCGCTGCTCGGCGCTCCGTTCGCTCCGTCCAGGATCGCCGTCGGGCCTGGCCTCGTCGAGGCGCCCGGGCTCGGCGTGTCGCTGCGATACCGGATCGGGGACGAGACCGATCCGGGCACGATCGGCCGGCATGAGATCGGGATCTTCGGGCGGACGCGGTTGAGGACGATTCGAATCAGGCGAGGCGCGGCGGTGTGGCGCCGCGCGGTGGCTGAAGGCCACGTGCGGGCCGACCCCATTGCCGTCTACGGCTTCAACCCAGACGAGCCGGCGGACCTGCTCTACGCGGAGCAGGCGCAGCTCGAGCTCGAACGGCGGCCGACGCGATTGCGTCTTCCCGTACAAACGAGGAAGATCGACTCGACCGGTCCCGTCTAGGAGTTATGCGCCGCAACGAGCGGCGCGGGGTCAGAAGGAGGTGCCAAATTGTCGGCACTAACAGCAAGAGCGGAGCTGGTCGATCCGGCGACGTTCGAGGGGGGCCAGGACGTGATCTCCACCCGCGTCTCTCGCTCGGAGATCGAGGAGGCGCTGGAGGCAGGCACGACTTCGGAGTTGTTCCTCGACGTTGCACGCGAGCGTGACGGCGAGCGGGAGGCGGAGAGGCGCATCACGGTCTCGTGGGAGCCGGCCGACCTGAAGACGCTGCTTCACTCGACCAGTGGCGACAAGGTGACGTTCGCGTTCAAGCCGGAGGAGCTCTCGCAGATGTTCGAGGAGCCCGACGTCGAGGCGCAGGGCCTCCGCGAGAGGATGGCGATCCTGACCGTCGCCGCCACGGCCGCGGCCGGAATCTCGGCCGGCGTGGCAAGCGGCATGGTCGCCAATCCCCTCAGCGAAGGAGGCGGAGGCAGCGGGGCGGCTACTGCGTTCGTCACCGACACGACGAGCAGCGGGCCGCAGGCCTCGACCGAGGCTGCTTCCGCCGGAAGCGCAAGCGGAGGCCAGAGCTTCATCGAGCGCCACGGCGGCCAGGCCGCCTTGGCCGGTGGGCTGGTGCTCCTGATCCTGGGAGCGGGGTTCGTCGGCTCCCGCCAGCGGCGCGACGCCCAGCCGGCGTAAGAGCGCTGCAGCGA
>JACDER010000161.1 GCA_013816275.1 Actinomycetota bacterium
CCGAGCCCGTGTCGCTTTCGTCCACTCCTCGCGTTAGCTTTCCGCTTGCACGTACGGCTCCCGCGTTGAGCTTCGACCTACTTGCGATCGGTGCTCGGCGCAAGCAGCAACATAGGGTGTCGAGGCCGAACTCGCAAGGCCCCCCCAAACAGCAAACCCCGCATTTTGCGAAGACTTCTTTTCGCGCTGGCCGGCTAGCGTGAATTGGCTGTAGAGCCACATCCGCCGCGGAGGCGGGCCTTGCCCGGCTCCGCTAACGGCCCTTGGAGTGAAAGGACGCTCTCCCTCCCGGAAAGTCGCACGCCCGCGCGCAGCGCGGGCTGACTTTCTGGGAGCAGACGAGACGCTAGGATCGCGACCGAGATGGACCACCTCCCGCGGCCGCCGAGCTTCGATCACGGGGTGATCTCCTTCCTCTGGGGTCTGGGTCTCGGCCTCTTCATCTGGCTCGGCCTCCTCGGGATCGGCATCTCCGGCGCCACCGCGTTCATCATGGCCGCGCTCGCCGGCGCCGCGATCTTCCTCTACGTCCGGATCTACGGAGAAGAAGAGCTAAAGCGCTAGGCGGCGCGTGTCGAACGCCGCGGAGTACAGCTCGAGGCGGAACTCCTCCACGGCTCGCTCGGCATCGGCCTTGAATACGTGCTCGACGACCCCGACCTGGGCGTCGTTGTGGAACGGCAGGTCGATGTGGGCCTGCGAGACCAGGTTGATCGAGCGGCTGGCGCAGGTCGGGCAGCAGACCGCGAGTCCGACCAGTCCACCTGACGAGCCTGGAGCGATCAGCATGAACGACGAAGGGAACACGGGCCGCGGCCGGTCCTCCGCATAGCAGTAGAAGCTCCACGGCCACTCGCCGGCACGGATGCGGCCGGCAGCCGTCTCACCGAGCTCCGCGCCGGCGTCGCACCGGCGGTCGGTCATGAGGTCGACGAACGAGCCCGCCTCGAGACCGAGGGGGGCCCAGTCGAGATCGTCGTGCGCGACCAAGCCCGGATGCTCGTCTCCGCAGGGACACGCGAACGTGATCGCGAAGACGGCCGGATGCGCCGCCCCGGGGAGCCGTTCGAGGCGGCGGAAGGCAGAGAGGGTCACCGCCGTCTCGCCGCGCGCGGGGCACGAGAGCACGTAGTGCGTTCGGAGCGGGTCGTACATAGGGGAATTGTGCGCGCTCGCGCGGACGAGAACGCGCACAATGCGCTGAGTGCAGTCGTCGAGCGAGATCCGCGATGTCGCGCCGGGCCTGTGGGTGTGGAGCGTCGAGTACCCGGACTGGCGGCCCGGCCTCGGGTGGGGGCCGGCCGTGTGGTCGACGTGCGTCGAGTCCGGAGGAGAGATCGCCGTGCTCGACGCCATCGCGCCCCAGGGGGACGAGGTCTGGACGAGGCTCGACGAGCGCCCACCCACGCTTGCCGCCGTCCTCAAGCCCGACCACGTGCGCGACGTCGACCTGATCGTCGAGCGCTACGGCGCACGCGCGTTCGGCCCGTGGCTCTTCTGGCCCAGCAACATTCCCGAGACGGAGCTCGAGCCGGTCGAGCCCGGCAGCGAGATCCCGGGCGGTCTGGTCGCCCTCTACGACGGCCGGGGCCGCATGGAGACGGCGCTCTGGCTTCCGGAACAACGCGCCCTCGTCTTCGCGGACGCGCTGACCGCTCCCAAAGACAGCCTGCTCGTGGGCGCGACGTCGTGGCACGAGGAGCGCGTGCTGCCCGCCCTCCGGTCGCTCCTCGACCTGCCCTTCGAGCTGGTGATCGTCTCCCATGCGCACAGCGAGCCCGTCCACGACCGCGCCGCCTTCGAGCGCGCGCTCGAGCTGTCTCCCTACTCCTTCTAGTACTTGATCAGCGCGAGGGCGTCGTACCCCGGAAGCTGTTCCCGGCCGTTCAGGAACGCCAGCTCGATCAGGAAGGTGAAGCCCACGACCACGCCCCCGAGTTGCTCGACGAGGTCGGCCATCGCACGCGCCGTCCCTCCGGTCGCGAGCACGTCGTCGTGGATCAGGACCCGGGTATCCCCGGCGAGCGCGTCGGCCTGAAGCTCGAGTGCGTTCGACCCGTACTCGAGCGCGTACTCCCTGCTGATCGTCTCGAGCGGCAGCTTCCCCGGGCGGCGTGCCGGCACGAACCCGCAACGCAGCCGATAGGCGAGGGCGGCGCCGAGGAAGAACCCGCGCGCCTCTCCCCCGACCACGACCTCCGGCCGGCGCGGCTCCGCCCACTCCGCCATCAGGTCGATCGCCTCCTGCAGCGCCTCGGCGTCGGCGAGCAGCGGCATGATGTCCTTGAAGCCGATTCCGGGTGTCGGGAAGTCCGGAACCTCCCGGATCTTCGACCTCAGATCCACTACCGGCGCGCGACGCGGCGCAGATCGCGCCAGAAGAGGAGCTGCGAGAGCTCCTGCGCGAGAGATGCGAGCGCCTGGAGATCCTCCATGCCGGCCTTGCGCCGCTCGGCGTTGCGCGAGCGCAGAGACGGGCCGACGAGCTGCTCGATCACGCTTGCCTCCTGTCCGGCGGACGTCCGGAAGCGGCGCAGGTTGCGCGGCGCGATCCCGTAGCGGGCCAGGTTTGCACAGGCCGAGGCGATCTCGACGTCGCTCTCGCCGTAGCGCTTGTCCCTTCCGCTTCCGCTCGGATCGAGGAGGCCGAACTCCTCCAGCTCGCGCGCGAGCTCCTCCCCCACTCCGGCCCGCTTGCACAGGTCGGCGAGCGTCAGCTGCTCCTCCTCCGACAATCCCATCTGCCGCCGCCGGCTGCGATGCTTGCGCGTCGGCGAGGCGAGCTCCTGCTGGATCACCCGAAGCGGGAGGAACTCGTCCCGCTGGAGGCGCAGGATCGTGCGGAGCCGCTCTACGTCCTCCTCGTCGAACAGGCGGTATCCGCCGCGCGTCCGCCGCGGCTTCAGAAGGCCCTGGTCCTCGAGGTAGCGGATCTTCGAGATCGAGATTTCGGGGAACTCGCTCTGGAGCCGGCTGCACACGGTGCCGATCGTGAGGGGGCGTCCTGTTTTCTGGGTTTCGGTCGTCGTCATCGGTTCAGAAAGGTCAGTCGGTACTTGCCGATTTGGAGCTCGTCGCCGTCCTCGATCTCGGCCTTCTCGATCCGCCGGCGGTTCAGGAAGGTTCCGTTCAGGCTGCCCTCGTCCTGGATGAAGAAGGAGCCGTCACGCTCGACGATCACGGCGTGCTGTCTGGAGACGGTGACGTCGTCGAGAAAGATCTCGCACTCGGGCGAGCGCCCGATGGCCGTCTTCTCGCCCGCGGGATGGAAGGTCTCGCCGGTCCTGCCCCCGCCGGACCGGACGACCAGCGCAGGGCCCTTGACACCCACGTCCTCGAGCGTCGTACTGGCATCCTCGTCGTCCTCCGGCGTGAAGGCGAGCGTCGTCTCGTCGCTGGGCTCATCCTTGACGAGCAGTGCGCCGCACTTGGCGCAGTAATTGGCGGCTTCCGGATTCTGGAAGCCGCACTCGGGGCAATAGACGTGGCTCAACGCGATCCTTTCCCCAGGGTTAAACCTGAAGTTGAGATTCTAGCTTCGAGCCTCGACCTCCTGTCCCTGCTCGAGGACGTCCTCGACGATCGTGCGCAGCTCCTCCTCGAGCTCCGCCGAGTCCTCCTCCGTCTCGCCTTCCGCATAGATGTGCAGTGTCGGCTCGTCCGGGTCCGGCAGAACCTGCGCCCAGCCTCGCTCGGAGAACAGCTTCACCCCGTCGACGAGATCGAGCTCGCGGCCCTTCAGACGCTCCGAGAGAACGCGCATCACGAGCCCCTTGAGCCCCCACGGACACGCAAGCTGACGATGCACGAGCGTCGATTCTGGAAGCTCGGCCACGAGCTGCGAGAGTGGCCGTGACTCCTGGGCAAGGAGCTCGAGGAGCTTGCACAGGCTCGCAACGGCGTCATAGGCCGGCAGAAAGTCCGGGAAGACGTACCCCCCGCTCAGTGCCCCGGCAAATATGACGCCGCCCTGCGAGGCGGTCTTGGTCAGCTCCGCGAGCGACGCCGGCGTCCTGACCACCTCGAGCTCGCTTCCCTCGGTGAGCGCTTCCACCTGGCTCGTGACCGTGACCGGGAAAGCCAGCTTCCCCCGCCGGCCGTTGCTCGCGAGCAGGCGGACGAAGAGGAGGAGCGCCCGGTCGACCCCGATCTCGTGGCCGAGCTCGTCCACCAGATACAGGCGCTCCGCCGCCCGGTCGAAGACGACGGCCAGGTCGGCTCCGATGGCGTTGACGAGGCGCTTCGACTGGCCGATCGTCTCCCGCAACGTCGTCGCTACCGGGGCCGTATCTCCCATGCGTACGGCGTGCGCCGACACGGCCTCGACCTGGAGCCGTTCGAGCAGCAGGGGCAGGACGGCCGACGCGGCCGAATACCCGTAGTCGACGACGATCCGGAAGCCGCGCTCGCGGATCGCAGCAGCGTCCAGCCCGCCCAGGAGGTCCTCCGCATAGGCCTCGCCGACGCGGGGCGGATAGTCGAGATCGCCGAGCTCCGAGGCCGGGGCGCGACGGAAGTCCTGCCGGAAGAAGTGCTTCTCGACTTCCTTCTGCTGTACGGGCGTCAGCTCGATTCCGGGCTGCTCGAAGAAACGGATCTGGACGGCCTCGGGATCGGTACTGCTCGTCCC
>JACDER010000162.1 GCA_013816275.1 Actinomycetota bacterium
GGCATGCCGAACCCGCTTCAACTGGCGGTCATCGCCAAGGCGAACTTCGACACCGTCCGGCTGCCGTTCCCGCCGGCCTGGATGCAGCGCATCGCGCTCGCCCTCGGATCGCCCGCGGGCAGGCTGCTCGGCTACGAGCCCACGTACGTCCCGACCGGAGGAGTCCCCGCGCTGGCGTGACGCGCGAGCTCTTCTCTCGTACGAACGGCCCGGCCCGCCGGGCCGTTCTCGTTCATGCGGCTACGAGCTCGGCGAGAACCTCGAGGGCGGCGCCCTCGCGGAGGCCGGTCTTGGCGACCTCCAGGGGGATCGCGAGACGCTCCTGCACCTCCGCGAGGATCAGACAGCCGGCGAGAAGCGTCCGGGCGCGGCGCGGATCGATCTCGAAGCGCTTGGCGATCTCGGCGGACGAGCGCTTGCAGAGAAGGGCTTCGGCGCGCTCGAGCTGCTTGCGGCCAAGCTTCCTGCCGGCGACCTTGCGGAGAGCCCGGGCGGTGCCACCGGTCACGTAGCCGGCCTTGGCGAGCGGCGGCGTGAGGCCCTCGACCATGCGGTGCACTTCCTCGCGCGCGGCCGGGAGGATCTCCTTGCCGGGCGGATCGGCAAGATCGAGGCGATGCGTCAGCCGGACGGCGCCGAGATCGATGGAGCGCTCCCACGCCGGCGCGGCCGGCGTGCCGACCACCAGCTCGGTCGAGCCCCCGCCAAGATCGCAGACGGCAATGCTCTCGGGAACCTCGTCGAGCCCCGCGAGCACGCCGAAGTACGAGAGCCGTCCCTCCTCCTCCGGGCCGAGCACGCGCACGGACGTGCGAGCCGCGGCGGCGAGCGCCGAGACGAGCTCGCTCGCATTCGCGCTCTGACGCCCCGGAGCCGTGACGACGACCTCGACGTGGTGTGCGCCGTGCGCACGCGCCTCCGCAGCCTGGTCGCGAACACAACACGCCGCCTCGCGAAGCTTCACATCGGAGATCCAGCCGTAGTTCTCGACCTCTTCGCCGAGGCCCAGAAACGCCCGGTGCTCGAGCACGGGCACCAGCCGGTTGCCCGCGCAGGTGGCGACGAGCAGCCGGACCGTGTTCGACCCCACGTCGATGATCCCGACTCGCATCATCGGGATTCTCCCGAGCACACCGGCTGTCAAACCCCTAGCGCGCTCTGGCGGCCGCGGCGCGCCGCCGGACAGCACTCCGCATCAGCATGACCTGGCCCGGCTTCGCGCGCTCGCCCTTCTTCTGCCCGACGCGCTTCCAGATGCCGTCAGGCCCGAGCTCCCATGCCGATGCATTGTCCTCGAGCAGCGCATCGAGAGTCGAACCGAGCCGGTTGCAGAGCCGCCGGTCCTCCACCGGAACGACGAGCTCGAGCCGGTTGTCGACGTTGCGGGTCATCAGGTCGGCGCTGCCGATGAAGTAGCGGGACTGGTCGCCCCGCTCGAAGTTGAAGATCCGGCTGTGCTCGAGGAAGCGCCCGAGCACGCTCCGGACGCGGATGCTCTCGCTCATCTTCTTCACCCCTGGCCGCAGCGCACAGAGGGCGCGGACGATCAGGTCGATCTGGACTCCCGCCTGCGAGGCCGCATACAGCTCCTCGATCACCGCCGGATGGGTGAGCGCGTTGACCTTGATCCGGATCCGGCCGGGCTTGCCGGACGAAACCGCCTTCGCCACGCGGCGGATCTCCTCCACGATGCGCGTCCTCAGGTCGAACGGGGCGACGATGACCTTCCGGAACTGCTGCGGCTTGCCGAAGCCGGTCAGGTAGTTGAAGAGATCGGCGATGTCGGCGGCGATCGCCTCGTCGGCCGTGAAGAGTCCGAAGTCCTCGTACGTCCTGGCATTGACGGCGTGGTAGTTGCCGGTCCCGATGTGCACGTAGCGGCGCAGCGCGCCGGCTTCCCGGCGCACGATCAGGGTCGCCTTGACGTGGATCTTCAGGCTCGCGAAGCCGTAGACGACGTGGACGCCCGCGCGCTCGAGCGCCCTCGACCACTCGATATTTCGCCGCTCGTCGCCGCGCGCCTTGATCTCGACGAGGCACACGCTCTGCTTGCCCTCCTCGGAGGCCTCGATCAGGGCCGGCACGAGCGGAGACTCATCACTCGTGCGATACACCGTTGTCTTGATCGCGATGACGTCGGGATCGATCGCCGCGGAGCGGACGAAGGACTCGAATGTGCCCTTGAAGGACTCGTACGGGTGCTGGACGAGCAGGTCTCCGCGGGTGATCTCCGCGAACATGTCGCCGTTGCTCACGGCCGCGGCGAAGCGTGGCGGAACGATCGGCACCCACGGCTCGTCCTTCAGCTCGGGCCGGTCCAGCGCGGCGATCTGGTTGATCTCCGAGAGGTCGAGCAGCCCCGAGACGGTGTAGACCTGCTCGTTCGCGATGCCCAGTCCAGCCTTCAGCCGCTCCACCATCGCCTTCGACGCCGACGACGAGACCTCGAGGCGGACGGCATCCCCGAAACGGCGCCGGCGCAGCTCGAGCTCGACCGCCTCGAGCAGGTCGTCGGCCTCGTCGGACACCTCGAAGTCGGCGTCCCGCGTGACGCGGAAGACGGCGCGCTCGGCGATCTCCATCTGCGGGAACAGCGACGGGAGAAAGTGGGCGATGACCCGCTCGAGCGGGACCAGCCGACCGCGCTTGCCGACCTCCACGAACCGCGGCATGCCCTCCGGGATCTTCACCCGCGCGAAGCGCTGCTCGCCCGTCTCCGGGTCGACGACGAACATGGCCAGGCTGAGCGAGAGCGCCGAGATGTACGGAAACGGCTGCCCCGGGCCGACCGCCAGCGGGGTCAGAATCGGGAAGATCTCGCGGTCGAACCGGCCGGCGAGCTCGTCCAGCTCGTCATCGGTGCAGTCGTCGACGTTGGCGACGACGATTCCCTGCTCGGCGAGCTGCGGGCAGAGCTCACGCGCCCACAGCTTCGACTGGCGCGCGGTGAGGTCGATCACGCGCTCGCGGATCTCCCCCAGCGTCTCCTGAGCCGTCCGGCCGTCGGGCGAGCGCACCGAGATTCCCGACGCCTCCTGCCCCATCAGCCCGGCCACGCGGATCATGAAGAACTCGTCGACCATGTTCGACGAGATCGAGAGAAACTTGACCCGCTCGAGCAGGGGAACGGAGGGATCGGCGGCCAGCTCGAGCACACGGGCGCAAACGTCGATGAAGGAAAGCTCCCGATTGAGAAGCCGCTCGCCGGGCTCGGTGGTCACCGCGTGAGCCACGTTACTTTACGGTGAAGATCCATCCACGCTGCTACCCACAGCTGTGGACGATTTCACCACCGGATCGAGCTTGTAGCCCACGCCGAACCGGGTCTGGATGAACGTGTGCTCGCTCGCGCGCTGGTCGATCTTCTGGCGGAGCTTGCGGACGCAGACGTCCACGGTCCGGTCACGGTGGGTCTCGCGCCGGCCCCAGACCTTCTGGAGCAGCTCGTCGCGGGTGACGACGCGGCCGCGCTCTAGCCCCAGCGCGTAGAGGAGGCGGAACTCGGTCGGCGTGAGCTCGGCGTTCTCGCCGTTCACATAGGCCTGGACGTTGGCGGGGTCGATCCGCAGCTCCTCGATCTCGATCGTCTCGCCGCGGGCCGGCTCGTGCGCGCGAACGCCGCGCCTGGCCGCCGCTCGCACCCGCGCCACGAGCTCCTTCATCGAGAAGGGCTTGACGAGGTAGTCGTCGGCCCCGAGCTCCAGGGCGTGGACGCGGTCATGCTCCGTTCCCCGCGCGCTGACCACGATGATCGGCGTGCCGATTCCCTCCGCCCTCGCCCGTTCGATCACGGTCCAGCCGTCGAGCTCGGGGAGCATCAGGTCGAGGACGCAGACGTCCGGGCGCTCGTAGCGAAGGCGGGTCAGGCCGAGCTCGCCGCGCGCGATCCAGAGCGGATCGAACCCGGCGGCGCGCAGATGGTGGACCATCCCCTGTGCGATGACGGTGTCGTCCTCGACGATCAGGACCTTTCCCATGGTCACGGTCATAATGGAGCTCCGGCCAACCGCGAGGGGTGCCTCGGCGGTGGAGAACTGGTGAATAGATGGTAAAGAACCTGCTCAGGCGGCGGTCTGCGACCGCGCGCGACGACCGAACAAGGCTCGAGGCCGAACGCGGCCGGATCGCGATCGAGGAGAGCGGCGAGATCCTCGTCGTGCTCGACGAGAGCGAGCGCGTGCTGACGTCCAGCCGGCGGGCGCGCGAGGCCGTCGAAGGCCTTGTCGCCGGCGAGCTCGCCCCGGAGGGGCTACTTCATCCGCAGCGCGGGCCCGCGCCGCTGCTCGTCCCGTATGAGCTCGACGGGCACCGGGAAGTCCTGGTGCGCCTTCCCGAGCCGGATCTGTCCTCCTACGAGGAGCTTCGCTCCGGCTTCACCGCCGTCGTCTCCCACGAGCTGCGAACGCCGCTCGCCCGCCTCCTCGCGCTGCTCGAGACCGCGTTGCTCCCCGGTACCGACCACTCCGCCCTGGTGGAGCAGGCGCGCGAGGAGGTCGAACAGATCCGCGAACTGATCGACGAGGTGCTCTTCCTCAGCGAGCTGGAGACGGGCCGCGAGGTCGTCTCGCTCGGCCGGACGCGCGCCTTTCCGATCCTCCGAGGCGTGTTGGAGAGCCTGCAGGACGCGGC
>JACDER010000163.1 GCA_013816275.1 Actinomycetota bacterium
CGCCAGGCGTCCGGCAGCGAAAGCGGCGGCGAAGAACGACGGATCCTCGGTCGGGCCGCGCCCCATGTGATCGAGCCGCAAGTCGGCGCAGTCCTCCTCCCACCCGTTCACGTCGACCTCCTCGACCGGATCGAGCCATCCGGGCCGCTCGACGCCTGCCGGCCACGCCGCCACCACGCTTCCGAGACACAGCTCGAGCGCCGCGCGCGTATGGTCTGAGATCCCGCGATGTCGCTCGCGGGACTCCGCGCTCGAGGCTCTCACCGCGAGCACAGCCGAGCCGCCCAACGCAGCCGTCGCATTCGCCGCCTCCGCAGCCGCAAGCCCGCCGTGACCCAGGTGCGAGCGAGTTCCGACGACGCCTGGGCCAATCGCGCAGATAGCCGTTTCGAAGCCCTGGCTCGCCACCCAGGCAAGGGCGGAGAAGACATTCGCGCACTGCACATCCGCGTCGAAGCAGCTGCCTGCAGCGACCGCGACTTCGAGGAAGCCGCGTGACCGAAGCTCCCGGATGGAGTCGGACAGCGAGACCGGCAGCGCGCCGCCAGAGAGCTGGACGTAGGCCAGGCGGGAGCCGTGACCGAGGCCTGCGGCAGCCGGAGCGACCTGGCTGTGCAGCGAGCAGCAGACGACGGGCATGCCGCCGAGGCTCTCGGCCTGGTGACCCTCCTCTTCCGCGTGGCGAACGGCGACCTGGAGCGGCGTGTAGGGCAGCTTCATCACGTGCGCGCCCGGCTCGGGCTCCAGGTCGAGGCCGCGGGTCAGGTTCGCGTACAGGACGTCGAACCCGCCCGACCCGAGCCCCAGCTGGCGCGCCTGGACGTTGACGAGCACCTCGTCGCCGAGCTCGACCAGGCCCGTCAGGCGCGGAAAGGCGATGCACGGCGTCCCGTCGACCTCGATTCGCGCCAAACCCTCCAGGCGCTCGACAATCGCAGTGACCGAGCCCCGGCGCAGGCTAAGCGGCATTCCGCGCGGCGTCGACCAGGGCGAGGGTGACGTCGATCATCCCCTCGAGGTCGTCGACGGAGATCTGCTCGTCGGGCGTGTGGATGTTCGCCATCCCGTTCGCCAGGTTGACGCACTCCAGGCCGCGGTCGTTGAAGACGTTCGCATCCGCAGCTCCTCCCGACAGCGCGAAGGTCGGCTCGCGGCCACTCTGCCGCAGCGCGTCCGAGGCAAGGCGCACGGGCAGGTCGTCCTGCCGGAAGCGGTAGCCGCGGTACGATTTCTTCAGCTCGGTCTCCACCTCGCACTCGCCGAGCTCGGCGGCGAAGGTGACCGCCTCGAGCATCTCCTGGACGAGGTCGGCGAGCTTGGTCTCGTCCTGCGACCGCGCCTCTGCCAGGAACGTGCACCACTCCGGGACGATGTTCCCGGCCGTGCCGCCGTGGATCTTGCCGACGTTGGCCGTCGTCTCCTCGTCCACGCGGCCGAGCCGGAAGTCCGCGATCGCGCGGGCGGCGGCCGCGATCGCCGAGCGTCCCTCCTCCGGATACATCCCGGAATGGGATGCGCGGCCGTGGAAGCGGACCTGCATCGCCTGCGCGTGCGGCGCTCCGAGGATGACCTCGCCGATCGGCGCCGCCTGGTCGTAGACGTAGCCGACCCGAGCTTGGAGTCGTCCGGCGTCGAAGGCTGCCGCGCCGAGAAGCCCGACCTCCTCCTTGGGCGTGAACAGCAGCTCGATCCCCGCATGCGGCCTCCCCTCCGAGAGCACCCGGCGCACCCCTTCGAGCATGACCGCGACGGCCGCCTTGTTGTCGGCCCCGAGGATGGTCCCGCCCGCATTGCGGACGATTCCGTCCTCGACGACGGGCTCGAGCGGCCCGTCGGGCGGAACGGTGTCGAGGTGCGCGCAGAAGAACAGCGGAACTCCCTCGGCGGTGGGCTCGATCCGGGTCAGGAGGTTGCCGGCGTTGGAGGCAATCCGCGAGCCGGCGTCGTCCTCGTCCACCTCGAGGGCGAGATCGCGCAGGTAGGCGGTGACGCGGTCGGCGACCTCCCGCTCCTCCCCCGGCGGGCTCCGAAGCGCGGCCAGCTCGGTGAAGAGCGAGACGACCTCTGACATGGGCTACAGCCTAAGCGGTGGCGGCGGCGGGCCGGCTGCGTGCCTGCGCCCGCTCGAGCGCCGCACCGACGAACTCGCGGAAGAGCGGAGCCGGCCGAGTCGGGCGGGACTTGAACTCGGGATGGAACTGGCTCGCCACGAACCAGGGATGGTCGGGCAGCTCGACGATCTCGACCAGGCGTCCCTCCTGAAACGTCCCGGAGACGACGAGCCCGGCCTCGACGAGCCGCGCGCGGTACTGGTTGTTCACCTCGTAGCGGTGGCGGTGACGCTCGTGAATCACCGTGTCGCCGTAGGTCTCCCGGGCGCGCGTCCCCTCGGCCAGCTCGACTGCCTGCGCACCGAGGCGCATCGTCCCGCCCAGGTCCTCGATCTCTTTCTGCTCGGGAAGCAGGTCGATCACGGGATGGGGCGTCTCGGGATCCATCTCGGTCGAGTTGGCGCCGTCGAGCCCGACGATGTGACGCGCGAACTCCGAGACCGCGACGTGCATGCCGAGACAGATTCCGAGGTAGGGGATGCTCTGCTCGCGCGCGACGCGACAGGCGAGGATCTTGCCCTCCCAACCGCGGTAACCGAACCCGCCGGGGACGAGGATCCCGTCCACATGCTCGAGCTCCTCCGCCGCCTCCTCGAGGGTCATTCCCTCGGCGTCCACCCACCGCACCCGCACCGAACAGCCCTGGTGCAGGCCCGAGTGCTTCAGCGCCTCGTGCACCGACAGATACGCGTCGTGCAGCTTGACGTACTTGCCCACGAGGCCGATCTCGACCTCCTCCTTCGGCTGGCGGATACGGGCGGTGAGGTCGAGCCAGGCGCCGAGGTCGCAGCCATCGGCCGGCAGCCCGAGCTTGTCGCAGACCATGCGGTCGAGACCCTCAGCCTGGAGCTCGGTCGGGACGAGGTACACGTCGGGAACGTCCTGACAGGCGACGACGGCTTCCCGCTCCACGTCCGCGAACAGGGCGATCTTGTCGCGGATGTCCGGCGAGATCTCCTCGTGCGAGCGGCAGACGATGATGTCCGGGTGGATACCGATGCGCCGCAGCTCGTTGACCGAGTGCTGCGTCGGCTTCGTCTTCAGCTCCCCGGCCGCGTCGACGAACGGGATCAGCGTCACGTGGAGGTAGATCACGTTCTCGGGCCCTGCCTCGCGCCGGAACTGACGGATCGCTTCGAGGAACGGGAGCGACTCGATGTCGCCGACGGTGCCGCCGATCTCCGAGATGACGACGTCGGTGTCGGTCGCCTCCGACGCGCGCCGGATCCGATCCTTGATCTCGTTGGTGATGTGGGGGATGACCTGGACGGTGGAGCCCAGGTACTCGCCCTTCCGCTCCTTGCGCAGGACCGCGTACCAGATGCCCCCGGACGTGTGATTCGAGTTGCGGGACAGATTCTCGTCGACGAACCGCTCGTAGTGGCCGATGTCGAGATCCGTCTCGGCGCCGTCCTCGGTCACGAACACCTCGCCGTGCTGGAACGGGCTCATCGTGCCCGGATCGACGTTGATGTAGGGGTCGAACTTCTGGCACTGCACCTTCAGCCCGCGCGCCTTCAATAGCCGGCCGAGCGAGGCGGCGACGATGCCCTTCCCGAGGGACGAGACGACGCCTCCTGTGATGAAGACGTACTTCGTGGGGGCTTTCACGCGGGCCGCCCGAGCCGGTCCAGCTCGCGGAGGACGGGCGTGCGCTCGATCAGGGCGCCGATGGAGACGGTCTCGCCGAGGAGGGTCAGTCCGGCCAGCGCTCCGATCGCCACTGCGCGGCCTCGTCCTGTGAGCCGACCCACGGACTTCAACCCTAGCAGGGCGCCCAGCGCGTTCGAGCCCGCGTCCCCGAGCATGCCCATCTCGCGGAGATCGTAGGGAAGCAGCAGGACGGCCACGCCCTTCGGCGCATCGAGGAGCAGAGCGGCGCCGAGGTAGGCCTTGAGGGCGCGCCCGGGCGCCGTGTCGAGCTGGTTGAGCGAGTTCGCCGCCAGCCCCGTGAGGATCGCGCCCGAGACTCGCCGCGTCGCGAGCAGACCGACGAGCGGGATCGCGACGAGCTTGAGCACACCGGTCGTCTTCCGCGCCAGCAGGTGGCGGCGAAAGCCCCGTTCCGGGCCGCCCCACACGTCGTCCGCGAGCCCGACCGCCGAGACAGCAGCCACAGCCGCGCCGCCGCGGACGGCGGCGAGCCACCCGACCACGGGCAGCCGCAGCCCGCGATGGTTGACCGCCTGAGGTCCGCAGGCGAGCACGGCGTCGAGCAGCTGGCGCCCACGATGGGCGAAGCCACGGGCGTCGCGGCCGGTCGAGCGGTGGCGGAGCGAAAGCTCGATCTCCTCCACCCCCAGCCCCGCGCGGACGGCGTCGATCGTCATCCGCGTCTCGCAGCCGAATCCGGCAGCAAGGGGAAAGCACGCTGCCCGCGCCGCCGGCGACAGGAACCGTTGCCCGGAGAGCGGCTCGGACGCCTCGAAGCCGCTTCGGAGCCGGATCAATGCCCGCGCCAACCCCTTGGCGAGGCCGAAGC
>JACDER010000164.1 GCA_013816275.1 Actinomycetota bacterium
GCCCGAGACCGTGCGCTCGCCGCGGAGCTGGAGCGGCGCGGAGCCGACCTGCGCGGCTACCTGGACAAGCCTGCGCTCGCCGATCTCTACCGCGGCGCTGCCTGCCTCGTCCTTCCCTCGCGCTTCGAGGGCTTCGGCCTCCCGGTGCTGGAGGCGATGGCCTGCGGCACGCCGGTCGTGGTCGCGCCCGAGCCGGCTCTCCGGGAGGTCGCGGGCGACGCCGCGCTCTACGCCGACACGCCGGCGCTCGCCGACGCCGTCCGGCAGGCGATCCGGGAACGCGACCGGCTATCCGCGGCCGGGCTGGAGCGGGCCAAGGCGTTCAGCTGGCGTGAGACCGCGCGGCGGACCGTGGAGGTCTACCGAGAAGCCCTCCGATGCTGAGGCGGCACTGGTGGACGGCTAGACGCTTCGGCCTCAGTCCCGGAAAGCTCGTCCGGCGCCTCTCGCGCTCGGGCCTGCCGAAGGTGCTCTGCGTCTCGCTGCCGAAGGCGGGAACGCACCTGGTCGAGCGCGCGGTGTGCCTCCACCCGCGCCTCCACCGCCGGATCCTGCCGACGTTGAATCCCGAGAATGTGGGGCCGGAGGGGCTGGGAGGCGTCCTGCGCAAGCTCCGCGCGGGCCAGGTCGTCCTTGCGCATCTCCCCTTCGAAGCAGAGTATCCCGAGCTGCTCCACCGCGAGCGCGTCAAGGCGCTCTTCGTTGTCCGCGATCCCCGAGACATCGCCGTGTCGCTCGCCCACTACATCGCGGGTCGGCGCGACCACCCGCTGCACTCCCTCTACCGCGAGCGACCCGACGACCGGGCACGGCTGCAGCTCGCCGTGATCGGCGATCCGGATGCCCGGCCACCGGCGCCTGCGCTCGAGAGCATCCTGTCCAGCTTCGCCGGCTGGCTGGAAAGCGAGGCGCTCGTGGTCAGGTACGAGAATCTGATCGGGGAGCGCGGCGGCGGAAATGCGGGCATGCAGTCCGGGACGATCTCGGCGATCTACTCCTATCTCGGGCTCGAGGGCTCGCCGGCGTTCGTCTCCGAGGTGGGCGCGCGGCTCTTTTCCGGCGAAAGCCCGACGTTCCGCAAGGGCCTGATCGGGCAGTGGCGCCAGGAGTTCGATCCCGAGCTCGAGGGCCTGTTCGATCGCTCCGCCGGCTCCTGGATGGCGGTCTATGGTTACCGCTAGCAGCGTCTCCGGAGCCGTCGTCTCGCACGGGCACGCGAGGGAGCTCGCGTCGTCCCTTCCCGCCCTCGCCCCGCAGGTGGACGAGCTCGTGGTCGTGGCCAACCTGCCCGGCAGCCTGCCTTCCGAACTCCACGGTGCTCGCTTGATCGAGAACGACCGGCCCGTCTCGTACGCGGCCAACCTGAATGTCGCGATCGCCGCCACCTCGGGCGAGCTGGTCGTGGCCTGCAATCCCGACGCGGTTCCTGCGCCCGACGCGGTCTCCGTTCTCGCCTCCTTCATGGGCAATCACCCGAGGTGCGGCGTCGCCGGGCCGCTGATGCTCGATCCAGACGGGACGTGGCAGCCGTCGCGCCGCCGCTTTCCGACCGTGGTCGGGACGCTCGTCCGGCGCACGCCGCTGCGGCGCCTCTTCCCGCCGCTCGAGCGCCAGCGCGCTCACTACCTCCTCGACGAGCGGCCCACGGAGCCGGTCGAGGCGGACTGGATGCTGGGCGGCTTCCTCGTCCTGCGGCGTACGATGCTGGACGAGATCGGCGGCTACGACTCCGGCTTTCGTATGTACGGGGAGGAGATCGACCTGTGCTACCGCGCCGCGCGCGCGGGCTGGGAGCGCTGGTACGTGCCGGGCGCGGTCGTGCGTCACCGCTGGGACCGGCTCACCGACGAGCGGCTGTTCACGCGCCGGACGCTCTGGCACTGGCGCGGGATGCTCCGCTTCGTGCGCAAGCACCCCGAGCGGTTACGGGCGCTTTAGGTACTGGTAGGAGACGACCGCGCCCAGGTGGCGCGTGTCCATGGAGTGTGGATCGAGCTCCGCCGGGACGAACGTCGGCGCGATGTGGACGCGGACGCGGAAGGGCGGTGGGGGAACTCGCACCGTCTCCGAGGTGCTGGCGCACGCATAGACCGGTCCCTCCTGGGTCGATACGACCTGTCCCGTCGCGAGGTCGGTGACGCTGATCTCGGCCCGGGAGTGCGGCTCGAGCCCGCACGATGCCTCCTGCGAGAGCCCGACGCGCACCCGTCCCCGCACGTCGCGGGCTGCAAAGCGCGTGTAGTAGCTGTCCTCCTCCTGCCAGCCGTCTTCCCAGATGCCGGCCTCGTAGGCGTTGACGCGCACGGGCCCGTCCACGCGCTCGAGGTTCCAGCGCTTCGCGCTCGCGACCCGCGCTCCCGCAACCTCCACTTCGCGGTCCGAGACCACGTACTCCGCGCGCTCGGGGTCGGTCAGCCGGCCACTGATCGAGGCGATGTGCGTCTCGAGGATCAGCCCATACGTCGGCTCGCCGCCGAGGGTGACGAGCCGGGTGAGCGAGTCGTTCCAGAAGGCGAGCGAGAGGATCTCGGGCGGCCGCAGCTTCGCCTGGCCGACGTAGACGGCGGGCGAGCCGTTCGTCGCCCGGTCGATCCAGTCGAGCGGGCGCGGCTGTGTGTCGACCAGCGCCCGGCCGATGTCGAGCGACCTGTTGCTCGCGTTGATCTCGCCGGTCAGGCTCCAGCCGACGACCAAGGCGGCAACTCCCGCGAGCATCGCGACCCCGGCGACTTTGCGCAGAAAGACGACCGCGGCAGCCGCGACCGTCGCGACGATGAGGGCCGCCCTGACCGCTGGATGCGAGAGGCCCGATGCGATGTGCGAGATCGACACGACCGTCGGGGAGTGCGGCGCGCTCGCCTCGGCGAAGACGTAGGGGATCCAGGCGAACATCGCGGCGAACACCGCCGTCGACCCCGCCAGCGCCCACAGGTTGATCCGGCGCGCCTCCATCCAGATCGCCATCGCAGCGAACAGGACCGGGCTCAGGTAGATGAGGTTCCGCTCGCCGAGCAGGTCGTTCGTCCCGTAGATGTCCGGGCGGGACGCCAGGAACGCCTCCTTTGACGCGACATAGACGACGAAGCCGGCCATCGCAGCGAGGAACACCGGGGTGAATGCGCTCCGGCGCGTGAGGACGGCGGGGCCGGCGAGCACGGGCAGGATGGCCACTCCTGCCGCCAAGGGGCCGAGCGCGAGCGCGGCGTACCGGACGAGGTCGTCCGGGTTCTGGATGGCGACGCGCCAGCCGACGCTGACGGCCGCGCCGAGCGCGGCAGCGGTGGCGACCAGCAGAAGGAAGACGCCCGCGGCCGCCGCCCAGTGCGCGGACGTCCAGCCGGCCCTGCGCTCCCGGGCCCAGTCCCCGAGCCAGATCCAGACGAGCACGGCGACCACGACCACGATCGGAAGCACCACGAGCTCGGGGCGGATCAGGGGGCCGATCAGGCCGAGCACGAAGGCCACCGCGAGCCGGCGACGGCTGCCCGCGGCCAGACCGGAGGCGAGGACGTAGAGGACGAGCGTCGTGTACGGGTACGCGACCGACTCCTGCATGAGCAGGCTCGAATAGAACATCCCCGGAATCGCCACCGACGCGACCGCGGCCACGAGCGACGGGAGCCTTCCGGCGAACAGGCGTGCGAGCAGGTACGCGGGAACCACGACCGAGCACATGACCAGGGCTCCGATCAGCTTCGCGACGTTGTACGAGGTGACGGGATCGTGGAAGAGCCAGGCCGGCGAGATCACGACCGAGTACAGGAGGCCCGACACAGGCCCGATCGAGCCGGATCCCGCGCCTGCGATCGACTCGGCTGCTCGCGCGTGGAAGGTCTCATCCGGGAAGATCCACGGTGTCCCTTGGCTCCAGGCCTGCCAGCCGTAGAGCGCGGCCGCTGCGGCATAGGTGAAGGTGAGCGCCGGGATGACCCAGCGCCCGTGGTCAGGCGATCTCACTTGGACACTGTCGGTGGTCCGAGCACGACCGCGGGGTCGAGGTCGATCTCCCGGCGGACGAACGAGCACGGAATCCCCTCGCGCTCGCACCCGGAGACGACGAAGTCGAGCCGTTCGCGCGGCGCATCCGGAATCGTCACGAAGACGACGTCCGGACGCCGGCGGCGGAGGACGGCTTCGACCTCGGCGGCGGAGCCAAGGATCTGGACCCCGTGGACGCGCCGGTTGCGCAGCCGCGGGTCGTCGTCGATGAAGCCGACCACCTGCTGCCCGGGCGTCTCGCGCAGCTCGCGCAACAGGCTGCGGCCCCCGCGGCCGGCGCCCACGATCAGCGCCTTCCGTCTCTCCTCCGGCCGTGCGAGCGAGCCGAGCATGGGCGAGATCGCCCGCTCACCCAGGCGAGACGCGCCAATGAGCAGCGTGCACAGGATCGCGTCGATGACGAAGACGCTGCGCGAGTAGCTCTCGAAGCTCCGCGACTGCGAGAGCGCCAGGAACAGCACCGCGATTCCCTCCGACAGGGCGACGGCGATCGGGATGCGGATCGCGTCGCGCGCGCTCATGAACCGCCAGACGCTCGAGTACATCCCGGTCAGGATGAAGACCGCGTAGC
>JACDER010000165.1 GCA_013816275.1 Actinomycetota bacterium
TGAAGTCGGTCAGCAGGCGGGGCTCGAGCCCTTCGTAGCGGTCGAGCACGAAGACCGGCAGCAGCCCGCCGGGGAGCTCGGGCCGCACGACCTCGGCGCCTCCCAGGTCTAACTGCTCGGGATGCCGCTCCTGGCAGACCACGACCACCTCGTGGCCGGCGCGGCTCCATTCACGCGCGAGCGCGCGCGTGTAGACGTTCGAGCCCGTCCCGCTCAGCAGGTACCCGTGCCAGAGGAGGATTCGCATTCGAAGGTGAAGGGTAGGATGTCTGCGTGAAGGTCCTCGGAGTCAGCCTGCTCGCAAGCATGATCGTGGCCGCGACGGCATCCGCCGCGCCGCAGAAGAACTACTTCACGTTCAAGACGCCGGGCGGCGTGATCGAGTGCGGCGTGTTCGTCCCCGGGAAGTACTCGGAGTCGCTCCTACGCTGCGACATCCGCACCGGGTTGAAGCCGAAGGTGCAGCGGCCGAAGGGCTGCAAGTTCGACTTCGGATCGACGCTCGAGCTTCGGGGGACGGGTCGCGCGTTCCCGGGCTGCATTAGCGACGCTGTCGGACAGGTCACGAAGGTGGTCGGCTACGGCCAGACCTTCCGCAAGGGTCCGTTCACGTGCAAGTCGGCCCGCGCCGGGCTCACGTGCAAGAACACGAGCAAGCACGGGTTCTTCCTCAGCAAGAAGATCTGGCGCCGGGTCTAGCGGGCTAGGCCCAGGGGAGCGAGTCCCAGGATGCGGGACGCTCGCCGGCCCGGCGCTCGCCGAACGGCGCGTACGCCTCCTCCGGGGACGGCGTGCCCCGCTCCGCGCTCGCGCCATGCTTCTGGGCGACCTCGGCGACGGGGTAGAAGAGCTCCTCGTCCGCGCTGCGCGCACCGGTCATCAGGATCACGCACGGCCCGTCGCCCGCGCCGACGAAGACATGGTCGACGTCGGGCGGCATGTGGACGAAGTCCCACGCCTCGAGCGGACGCTCCTCCCCGTCGACGAGCAGGAGGCACTCACCGGACAGCACGAGGAAGTCCTCCTGAAGATTCTCCCGGTGGTAGAGGCAATTCGGCTGGCCGGGCTCGAGCACGCGGATGTTGATCCCGACCTGCTCGAACTCCCCGTCCTCCCGCTCGAACCTGCCGCCGGCGCC
The DNA here is from genome assembly GCA_013816275.1 of Actinomycetota bacterium. Lineage (GTDB taxonomy): Bacteria > Actinomycetota > Thermoleophilia > Gaiellales > Gaiellaceae > JACDER01. The sequence continues at coordinate 1,139 of JACDER010000165.1, forward strand.
GAACTTGTCGTGACGAGACCAGGGGACGTCCCGGACGTTGACGACGAACCAGTCGCTCACGTCAGGTGGAAGTAGAGCGCGTACAGGAGGTCGACGGCGGGATTGGACGTGTGGACGGCCACGTCCTGCGGAACGTCGAGCAGTGCCTCGGAGTAGTTGAAGAGGATCTTCACGCCGGCGTCGACCAGGTCGTTGGCGGCCTGCTGCGCATTCTCCGGGGGAACGGCGAGCACGCCGACGATGATGTTCTTCTCGCGGACCGTGTCCCTCAGGTTGCCGTAGTCGCTCACGACGATGCCGTCCATCGTCCTGCCGACCTTTTCGGGATCGACGTCGAAGACGGCAGCGATGTTGATGCCGTGCTCGGCGAAGATGGTCGAGCTGGCGATCGCCTGCCCGAGGCGGCCGGCCCCCACGAGCGCGATGTTGTGCTGGCCCTGGGTCCGGAGGATCTTCCTGATCTCGTTGAGGAGCGCCTCGGTGCTGTAGCCGACTCCTCGCTTCCCGAACTTGCCGAACGCCGAGAGGTCTCGGCGGATCTGAGTCGCGTTGATGTTCGTGTAGTCGGAAATCTCCTGCGAGGAGATGCGGTCCTTCCCCATCTTGCGCGCCTGCGTCAGCACCTGGAGGTACCGGCTCAGCCGCGCGGCCACGCCGACGGTGAGTCTCTCCCCCATCGCGGCTCCTTGTGTCGTTGCTTGTGACATCGCAACCATTGTGCCAGTGGGCTTCACTCGGTGCGCCGGTAGATCACGCGGGCCGCGTTTGTGCGGCCAGTTTGCGCCGGAACGCGTCGGGCTGGACGTAGTAGACGAACGCCTGAGCGCCGTCGATCTCGACGACCGGAATCAGTTCCCGGTAGCGCTTCTCGAGCTCCGGATCGCCCGAGATGTCCACCTCGCGCAGGTCAAAGGCGAGCTCCTCGCGCAGCTCCGCCAGCATCGCGCGGGCCCGCTCGCACAGGTGACACCCCGCCGCGTGGTAGAGGACGACGTCGGTCACCGAACCTGGCCGCGCGGGCCGTGCGTTGTGTCTCTTGACCTCCGTCGGGGCTGTGCCCGACGGAGGTTGGGAATCGTCCGGAGCTGTCATGCGTGAAGGAGGGGGCTCACGGGGGAACCATGGGGTTCCCCCGTGCTCCTATGGATAAAGACCGCGGGTCGTGGTCGCCTCGGCCACGCGCTGGACGGCGAGCCCGTAGGAGGCGAACCGCATCGTCGTCTGCTTGCTCTCACGCGTCACCCAGGTTTCGTTGAAGGCGCGCGTCGTGATGTCGTTGAGCTTGGCGTTGACCTCGTCCTCCTTCCAGAAGTACTCCTGCAGGCCCTGGACCCACTCGAAGTACGAGACGACAACTCCGCCGGCGTTGGCGAGCACGTCCGGAAGGATGAGGACTCCCTTGTCCTCGAGGATCTCGTCCGCAGCGGGGGTGAGCGGGCCGTTCGCGCCCTCGCAGACGATCTTCGCCCGCACCTTGTCGGCGTTCTCGCCCGTGATCACCTGCTCGAGCGCGCACGGCGCGAGGAGGTCGACGTCCAAGAGGAGAAGCTCTTCGTTCGTGATCTCCTCGGTCCCGCGCAGCCCTGCGAGCGCGCCGGTCTCCTGTTTGTGGGCGATCGCGGCGGAGACGTCGATCCTGTCCGGGTTGTAGATCCCGCCCACGGAATCGGACGCGGCGATCACCTTCGCTCCGTCCTCGACGAGGAAGCGCGACAGGTGGAGGCCGACGTTCCCGAAACCCTGGACCGCCGCCGTCATCCCGTCGAGCTGCTCGCCCCGCTTCTGGACGGCCTGCCGGATGCAGTAGAGCGCGCCCCGAGCCGTCGCCTCCTCACGGCCGAGCGAGCCTCCGATCATGATCGGCTTGCCGGTCACGACTCCGAGCACCGAGTGGCCCTTGTTCATCGAGAACGTGTCGAAGATCCAGGCCATGACGCTGGCGTCAGTGCCGACGTCGGGTGCCGGGATGTCCCGCTCCGGGCCGATCTCGTTGATGATCTCGCTGGTGAAGCGGCGCGTCATGCGCTCGAGCTCGGAGCGCGAGAGTCGCTTCGGATCGCAGATAACGCCGCCCTTCGCGCCGCCGAACGGAATGCCCATCAGCGCGCACTTCCAGGTCATCCACATCGCCAGGGCCTTGACCTCGTCCAGCGTGACGTCGGGGTGGTAGCGAATGCCTCCCTTCGACGGCCCGCGCGCGATGTTGTGGGTCACGCGGTAGCCCTGGAAGACCTCCACCGAGCCGTCGTCCATACGGGTTGGGATCGAGACCGAAAGGGCTTTCTTGCACTGCCCGAGCACCTTCACGAGATCGTCCGAGATGCCGAACACGTCGGCGACCAGCTGAAGCTGCCGCTGCGCGATCTCGAACGGATTCTCGAGAAGGTGACTGGCTGGAGCCTCGACGGTGGTCACGGCTCGCGTGAGTATACGTAGGGGATCATCGCTCGATCTTGAGGTCGAGGACCTTCCTGCTCGGCGGCCCCGACGCGGTCGGATAGGCGCGGATCACGAGCCGGTACATGCCGGGCGCGAGGATCTCCCCGGTCGGCGCGCGGCCGGTGATTCCGAACCAGTATTGGCCCGGCAGGAGGTCGCGGAGGCGCGCCAGGATGCCCAGCCGCTTGCCCTTCTTCGTCCAGACCGCGATGTCGAGGCGCGACACGGGCTGGACGTACGGATGTGCGCCGAGTCGCAGCCGGCCGGCGGGCAGCGTAAGGACGGCGAAGGTCTTCGCAGGCTTGAAGGAAGAGCGCGAGAGGCGGACGTGGCCGAGCAGGCTTCCTCTCGGCTTCGGGGCCGCGATCCACGGAATCCGGATCGCGACACCGGTGGCCGGCGCGATCGTGATCGCGCCCGAGACCGCCCGCGGGAGCCGGTGCCCGGCGCGAACGCCGACGTGGACAAGGGCGGTCGCTCCGGGGCGAACGACGAGCCGATGAGGCGACAGCGCCACCGAGAGGATCTCCCCGCTGAGATCGCCCGACACTCGCAGGCGCAGCGTCCTCGTCGACACGTTGTGCACCGTGATCGTGCGGACGACGCGGGCCTTGGAAGCAAATGGCGGCAGGGCGAGAGTCGCCGGCTCCGCCGACAGCTCGGCGGCCACCGCCGCGCGTAGATCGACGATCCCGGCTCCCTGAGCCTGAACCGCCTCTCCCGCGAGGGGTCGAGCCGTGCCGGTCAGCAGGCCGAGGAGGTCCGTGGCGTCGAGCGCGGGGCGTGCCTGGGCCAGGAGCGCCGCCGCACCGCCGACACCCGCGGCGGCGACGCTCGTGCCGTTGACGGTCCCGAACCGAGGCGTGCCGTCCTCGTTCGTGCCCGGCTCGGCCGTCGGGATGGTGACGCCCGGAGCGGCCAGCTCGGGCTTGACGCCGCCGTCGTAGGAAAGACCCCTGGAGGAGAAGTCGGCGATCCGCCGCCCT
>JACDER010000006.1 GCA_013816275.1 Actinomycetota bacterium
CCACCCGTAGCGCTGCTACGTGCGGCGACCGTCCACACTGCCCGGCTTGGTCTGGAGCGCCCCCGACTGCGGCCAAATTTCCCATCAACCCTCTAGCGTCTCTCGCGCCGCCTATCGCCGTCGCGCCGGCCGCCCTGGCCGCCGCGCCGGTCGCGGTCGGACCGCTCCGTCCGCTCGCGCGGAGGAGCGTCCTTGGCCCGCTCGATCAGCTCTTCGGGCTGGACGAGCGAGCCGTTCTCGTGCTTCGCCACCAGCTTGAGCCCGATGCGGCCCCGATCCTTGTCGACCTCCTGGACGATGACGTCCAGCACGTCGCCGCGGGCGATCACATCCTCGATGTGGGCGACCCGGCCCGGGCCGACGTTCGAGACGTGCAGCAGACCGTCCGTCCCCTTCGTCAGCTCGACGAAGGCGCCGAAGTCGGTCGTCTTCACGACCTTGCCGGTGTAGGTGTCCCCCACCTCGGGCTCCTTGGTCAGCGACTGGATCGCGGACATGGCGGCGTTGGCCTTCGTGCCCTCGGTCGCGTAGACGAGGATGGTGCCGTCCTCCTCGATGTCGATCTGGACGTCGTAGTCGCCCTCGAGCGAGCGGATGGTCTCGCCGCCCTTTCCGATCACCATGCCGATCTTGTCCGAGTCGATCTTCATCGAGGAGATGCGCGGCGCGTGCTCCGCGAGCTCCTCGCGCGATTCCGAGATCGCACCCGACATCTCGTCCAGGATGAACTCGCGCGCGCGCTTCGCCTGCTCGAGCGCCGAGCGCATGATCTCCTGGGTGACGCCGGTGATCTTGATGTCCATCTGGAGCGCGGTCACGCCGTCGCGTGTCCCGGCGACCTTGAAGTCCATGTCGCCGAGGTGGTCCTCCGCTCCCTGGATGTCGGTCAGGATCACGTAGTCGTCGCCCTCCTTGACGAGTCCCATCGCGATGCCGCTGACGGGCCGCTTGATCGGCACGCCCGCGTCCATCAGCGCGAGAGTCGAGCCGCAGACCGAGCCCATCGACGACGAGCCGTTCGACTCGAGCGTCTCTGAGACGATCCGGATCGTGTAGGGGAACTCATCGGGTGTGGGGATCATCGGCTCGAGCGCCCGCTGCGCGAGCGCGCCGTGACCGATGTCGCGGCGCTTCGGGCCGCGCATGAAGCCGGTCTCCCCGACCGAGTAGGGCGGGAAGTTGTAGTGGTGCATGAAGCGGCGCTCGGACTCGAGCGAGAGGTCGTCGATCCGCTGGCCCTCCTTGGCGGTGCCGAGCGTGAGCAGGCTCATGATCTGCGTCTGCCCGCGCGTGAAGAGCGCCGAGCCGTGCGTTCGCGGCGAGACGCCGACCTCGCACGTGATCGGGCGGATCTCGTCCGTCCCGCGCCCGTCCGGACGCCGCTTCTCTACCGCGATCTTGCGGCGGACGAGGTCCTTGTAGATCGCCTCGGCCGCCCGCTTGACGAACTGCTTCGTCAGCGAGTCCTTGACCACGGGGGCTTCGCCGTCCACCGTTGCCGGGCCGACCGGGAAGGGCAACTCGACCGTCTCGATGATCCGGTCGAACAGAAGCTGCCGCTTCGCGGACTTGAGCTCCTTCGAGTCCTGTTCGGCCTCGGTGAGCGCGTGCAGGTCGTTCTCGAACTGGTTCCGCACGGGGCCCTCGACGGCTTCGAGCCGTAGTCGCTCCAGGATGAGCCCGAGGCTCGAGCGCGCCTGCCTCTGGCGGACGATGTCGTCCTCGGACGAATCCATCGAGAGCGGTGGGGCCAGCTCGTCCATCAACTCCTCGACAATCGCGCCGGCCTCGCGAAGCCCCTGGTCGGCGATCCGCGAGCGAATCGCGTCACCGTTCGACTCCTGGAGCTCGGAGGCAAGGCCTAGATCGAGCCACTTCGGCTTGCCGACCTCGCGGGCGAGCTCCTCCTGGGCCTCGCAGAGCTTGATGATCTCGGCGTGGGCGGTCTCGAAGGCTTCCAGCAGTAGGTCCTCCGGAATCTCCTCCGCACCGGCCTCCACCATCGTCAGGCCGTCCTTCGTGCCGACGACGATCAGGTCGAGCGTGCTCTGCTCCTCGGTCTCGATCAACGTCGGATTGATGACGAGCTCGCCGTCGATCATCCCGATCCGAACGGCGCCGACCGGCCCTTGGAACGGAAGCGGCGAGATCATCAGCGCCGTGGAGGCGCCGTTGAGGCACAGGATGTCGTGCGGGGTGACGAGATCGGCGGACAGAACGGTGCAGATCACCTGCACCTCGTTGCGGAAGCCTTTCGGCCACAGGGGCCGGATCGGGCGGTCGATCATGCGCGCTGTCAGGATCGCGCGCTCGGTCGGCCGGCCCTCGCGCTTGAAGAAGCCGCCCGGGATCTTCCCGGCCGCGTACATCCGCTCCTCCACGTCCACGGTGAGCGGGAAGAAGTCCGCGCCTTCCCGGGGCTCCATCCGCCCCTGCGCGGTCGCGAGCACCATCGTGTCACCCGAGCGGATGACGACGGCGCCGTCGGCCTGCTTGGCCAGCTTGCCGCTCTCGAATGTGATCTCTTGCTCGCCCACGGTCACGCTGACCGAGGTTGGTCGTTCAGTTGCTACTGCCATGTAGTACCTCCACTTTCTCGGGAGAGTGGAGGTTTGAGTCAGCTCGGGGCGGCGGCCCGGGCTCGCTCAAACTTCCACCCTCCAATTCTCGTACGAGCTAGCGCCTGAGCCCTAGCTCCTTGATGAGGGCGCGATAGCCCTCCAGGTCGTTCCGTTGCAGGTAGTTCAGCAGACGGCGGCGGCGGCCGACGAGCTTGAGCAGGCCGCGGCGCGAATGATGGTCCTTGGAGTGCTGCCGGAGATGCTCCGTGAGGTCGTTGATTCGTCTCGTGAGGAGCGCAATCTGTACCTCGGCGGAACCGGTGTCGGCCTCTCCCTTGCCGTGCTGGCCGACTATCTGCTGCTTCTCTTCCTTGGTGAGGGTCAAATGTGCCTCCTTTAGGGTCAATCTGCAGTCCCCGCACACCGTGAAGGAAGGCACGCGCGGCCGAGGCTGCAGTCCGGAATAGGGTAGCAACAGGCTTGGGGAGGGAAGCCAGCAGCCGGAACCGCCGTCCAGTAGGCACGCCGCCGAAAATCTGCCTGGCGCTCCTCCTGGCGGCTCTGATCGCCGCTCCCGGCTCGGCCGGCACCGGCGAGCCGTCATGGTCGCAGTTCCACTTCGATGCGGCGCACACCGGTTTCAACGAGGGCGAGCGGATCCTGAAACGGAGCAACGTCGGCAAGCTGCGGAAGGCCTGGAGCGTCCAGACGGGCGCCTCGTTCGAGGGCTCCGTCGCCGTCACTCGGAAGCTCGTCTTCGTCGGCCCCGACGACAACGTGATCCACGCATACCGGGTCGACGGGAGCGAGGCGTCGTCGCGGGCACTCGAGGGCGACTCGAAGCTCGTCGCCTCGCCCGGCGGTCGCGGCCGACACCGTCTTCGCCTACACGAGCTCAGCTGTTTTGACCGCCCTCGACGCTGCCACCGGGGCGCCTCGGTGGAGCCGGTCGATCTCCTCGGTGGAGGGCGCATTCCCGGGCTCGCCGACCGTCGCCGGCGCTCTGATCTACGCCGTTCCGTACGAGCTCGTAGCGCTCGACCGGGCGACGGGATCGCCCACCTGGATGCACCCGAACGTCGGCTGCTTCATCTGTTCGCCCGCAGTCGCGAACGGGACCATCTTCATCGGCAGCGGGCCGGCGGTCGGGCGGAAGCTCCTGGCACTCGATGCCAGCTCGTTGAAGGCGACCGCGACCTCGCCCAGACCGCTGTCCGTGGCAGCGGGGACGCGGACCGAGAAATCGCCTTGCTTGGCGGCTCGGAAGGCGGCGAGCAGGCGCTTCAGGTCGTTCTTGGTCAGCGCGATGTCACCGTTCGTCTCGGCGGCACGCGTGCGCTCTGCGCGCGCGCGACCCGCCGTACCGGCTCTCTTGGTCTTCACTGGAGGTGCCACGGACAGCTCCTTTCGACAGGGGTCAACAGGCCGGCGACGGATGACGCCGGTGAAGCGATGCGGACACGGGAGGAGAAAGCAGCCGCAGAGCCGCTCGAGGTCGGATCAAGTCCATCGGCTGCGTCGCAGCTCTCACCCCCCCGATAGGACAGGCGTTCTAGCAGAACCCGGCGCTCCCGACCAGCTGCGGGCTCCGAGCGAGGCTGGGTCAAAGCGGCGGTCGCGCCGAGCGCGTTTCCTCGACGTCGAGCGCGATCTGGTCGATCAGCTCCTGCTCGCTGGCGAACGCGCGCTCGTCCCGGAGCCGCTTCCAGAGCTGGACGACGAGGCGCCGGCCGTACAGGTCGCCTTCGAAGTCGAGGAGGAACGCCTCGATGCGCCGCTCGTCTCCCCCGTAGTGCGGGTTCGTCCCGATCGAGATTGCAGCCCGGTGCTCGCCGGCAGCTCCGGCATAGATTCCATAGGCGGGGACGAGCAGTTTCGGGTCGACGAAGAGGTTCGCGGTCGGAAAACCAAGCGTTCCTCCGCGAGCGTCTCCCGAGACGACCACGCCCTCGACCTCGGGCGGACGGCCGAGCAGCGCAGCGGACCGTTCGATCTCCCCCGCCCGCAGCAGCTTCCGCAACTGGCTCGAGGAGATCCCCTCGACGAGCGGCACCGGGCGGACGTCGAATCCCAGCCGCGTCAGGAGGTCGAGGTCTCCCTTCCTGCCGTGCCCGAAGCGGAAGCCCTCGCCGGCGACGACCACCTGCGTCCCGATCGGCCGCAGGACCGAGTCCACGAACTCTTCGGGCTCGAGCTGGGCCGTCTCCAGCGTGAACTCGATCACCAGCGTCTCGGCGACGCCGAGCGCCTCCAGGAGCTCGAGCCGCCGCTCCAGCGTCGTCAGGAGCTCGACCTGGTTGCCGAGCGCGATGCGCGGGTGCGGGTGAAAGGTGACGACCGTCGGCGTCAGCCCGGCGTCGAGCGCGGCCTGGACGACGCGCTGGTGCCCCCGGTGCACACCGTCGAACGTGCCGATCGCGACCGCGCGCTCGCGTGGCTCGAGGCCGCCGGGTGCGTGAGCGACCTTCATGCCGACAGGATCTCCTCGGCCGCGTCGAGCAGCCCGACCCCGTTGCGCCGAACGAGGATGGCCGGCAGGCCTGCGGCAACAGCGCCCTGGACGTCCGCCGTCTCGTTGTCCCCGACCATCCAGACGGCTTCGCCCTCCCGGCGTAGGCGGAGGGCACAGGCGAACGCCTCCGGGTGCGGCTTCTCGTAGCCCATGACCGCGGAGCACAGGACCGTGTCGACGTGTCGGTCGAGCCCCAGGCCGGCCACGATCCGCTCGAGCTCGGGGACGTGGTTCGAGAGGACGACGTGGCGCCACCCATGGCCCGAGAGGAGGGCCAGCGCCGGCACCGCGTCGTCGAAGACGCGCCAGCCCGTGTCCGGATCGGCATAGCGCGCGCGCGCGAGGACGGCGAGCTCGCCGGCCCGCTCCCGCCCAATCCCCACTATCTCGTAGGCCTCCGCTAGAAGCGGCAGGATCTGCCCCCACCACGCCTCGTCGTCGCAGACGTCGACGTGGGCCACCTCGGGTCGATGCCAGGGAAAGCGGTCTCGAAGCGAGGGAATGAACGCATCCGCCTCGACCTCTACCCCGGGCTCGTTCTCCCGCAGCACCTCGAGCAGGCACCCGCGCCACATGCCGGGGCGCTCTGCGAGCGTGCCGTCGAAGTCCCAGAGCACGATTCCACTCACGGCAGAACGGTTCCGTCGACCGCGACGAGCTCGCCGTCGTGGAGCACCCGGACGTCTTCCGCAACCCGCTCGCGTCCCTGCCGGATCGCAGCCGCGGTCGCGGCATCGACCTCACGGGCCGGAAGAAACGGCAGCGCCTCGGCCGGCGGAAGGATCCGCTCTGGATCGGCATCCTCTACCCGGAACGGCCCCACCTCGGTCCGGCGTAGCGTCCGGCAGTGGCCCCCGAGCTCGTGCGCGACCGCTCGGATATAGGTGCCCGAGCTGACCCGCAGGTCGAGCATCACGGACTCGCCGTTATAGGTGATGACATCCAGCTGATCGATCCGCGACCGCCGCAGCGGCATCTCCACGGCGACGCCGCGGCGCGCGAGGCGGTAGGCGCGCTCGCCTCCGACCTTCACGGCCGACGCGGCGGGGATCGGCAACTCGACGTCGCCGCGGAGGCGCTCGAGCCGGCCGAAGAGCTCCGGTTCGGACGGCGGATCGCCCCCGTCCAGATGTGAGCCCTCGACGTCGCCCGTCGACGTCCGAGAGCGGAGGTCGATCTCGGTCAGATAGCGCTTGTCCAGGCCTACGAGCCATGGAGCAAGTCTAGTTGCCGCTCCGGACAACACAAGGAGCAGGCCACTGGCGAAAGGGTCGAGCGTTCCCGCGTGGCCGGTGCGTGCGCCCGTGCGCTTTCGAATGTCTCGAACCGCCGCGAACGACGAGGGGCCGACAGGCTTATCCACGAGGAGCAGTCCGCTCGGTCGAAGCCCTCGGGGCGGCACTTAGGCGGCGGCCTTGGCCGCGGCGGTGAACTCCTCGCGGATGAACGCGATCAGGTCGTCCAGCTCCAGCTCGCTCGAGAAGCCTGCCGCCTGGCGGTGACCTCCGCCGCCGCTCTTCCGGGCGATCTGCGACACGTCGAGCTCGTCCGAGCGCGAACGCAGGCTGACCCGCTGCTTGGGCCCGCCGCTGGTGGGGGGCTCGCGAATCAGCACGGCCATGTCCGAGCCCTCGACGGCCCGCAGGTAGTCGATGATCCCTTCCGAGTACGGCTCGACCGCGCCGACTTCGAGGAAATCCTCGCGAAGCAGGAACGAGATCACGAGCCGCCCACCGTCGTAGATCTGAGCCCGTTCCAACGCACGGGCCAGGAGCTTCAGCTTCGCGAACTCGACGCTCTCGTAGACGCCCTGGAAGACCCGCTGGAGATTCGCGCCGGCCTCGACCAGCTCCGCAGCGAGCCGAAGCGCCTTGGGCGTCGTGTTCGTGTACTGAAATCGCCCCGTGTCGGTGACGAGCGCGATATAGATCGCTTCGGCGATCTCGGGCGTCAGTTCGACGTCGAGCAGGCGGAGCAGGTCACGAAGGATCTCTCCCGTGGACGACGCATCCGGGACGATGGCGTTGATGTCGCCGAACCGCGTGTTGTCGTGGTGGTGGTCGACGTCGATGACGAGCGTTGCGTGCTCGAGCAACTGCGCGTAGTCGCGCCCGAGCCGGCTTTCGTTCGCGCAATCGAGGGCGAACAGCACGCGCTCGCCCGCATCCTGCGGAAGGTCGCGCCGAAGCCCGTCGAGCTGCATGAACCCGTACTCGGCCGGAAGTGGAACGTCCCCGGCCAGGTACATGATCGCGTCCTTTCCGAGGGAGTCCAGTCCGAACTTGGCCGCCAGCACCGAACCGAGGGCATCCCCGTCGGGATTCTCGTGAGTCGTCAGCAGGAACCGGTCGTGCTCGCGGATCGCCCGCGCTACGGCTTCGAGTTCAGTCTTCTGGGGTGAGTTCATCGATCAGTTGAGACATCCGCACTCCCCGCTCAACCGTCGGATCGTACTCAAAGGCCAGCTGGGGGGTCCGTTTCATCTTGAGCTCGCGCCCGAGGCGCGCCTGGAGGACACCGTGAGCTGCGGCGAGCCCTTCTAGCGTGCGAGCGCGGTGCTTCTCCGAGCCGAGCACGCTCACGAATACCTTGGCCTCGCGCAGGTCGGAGGAGGTGTCGACGCCTGTCACGGTGACGAAGCCGATCCGTGGATCCTTCAGCTCGCCGAGCGCTTCGGACAGGACCTGGCGCACGGCCTCGTTTACACGCCGCATCCGCTCAGTCGTCAAGCGACACCACCTCCCGCTCGATGCGGCCGAGCTCGAACTCGCGCGCCGAGAGGTACCGCTCCGCTCCCGCGAGCAGCTCCTCTGCCTCCTTGTGCCCACGGGCCACGCAGGACAGCGTGATCCGGGCGCGCTGCCAGAGCTCGTGGTGGTCGACCTCTGCAACCGACGCCCCGAACCGCCGCTGGAGCTGCGCCTTGACCGACAGCAGTTGCTTGCGCTTCCCCTTCAACGAGCCGTTCTCCGGAAAGTGGAGCTCGACCGAGAGGATTCCGACAAATCCGGCTCCCATACGTCTAATTGTTCACCCTGCGGCACCTGTCAAGCCTCCTGATCGCCGTTGCGGGCGCCGCGGCGCTCCTCCTGTCGGGCACCGCCGCGGCCGTTCCGTGGGCAAAGCCGGGGCACGCGCTCCACCTCCAGCGGCTCGCCCACGCCGATCCGGGCGAGGGCTACAGCGGCGACGTCTTCGGCCATCTCGGGTATGCATACCTGTCGAGCTGGCACGGTGCCGCCTGCCCCTCCGACGGCGTCCGCGTCTACGACGTCCACACTCCGAGCAAGCCGAAGCGCGTGGCGACCTTCGCAGACGTGGGCTCCCAGCCCCGCGTCGAGCGCACCTGGACGGAGAAGACGATCGTCCAGCACACGTCGACTGCGAGCTTCAAGGGGGAGCTCGCCGTCGTCAGCTTCCAGGGTTGCGGCGGGAACAGCTTCCAGGGATTCGGGCTGTACGACGTCACCGACCCGGCGCACCCCAAACCGCTGTCGCTCACCCACCTCGAGCCGCGCGGCTCGCACGAGATCTGGCTCCAATCGGCGCGAGGGCACGCCTACGTCTACACGGCGATCCCGCGCTCGGAGGTGCTCTCGTCGCCCGATTTCAATCCCCAGACGCAGCAGGCGCAGACCCCGGGCGACCCGGACTTCCGCATCTTCGACGTCACCGATCCGTCCCACCCAGTGCAGGTCGGCGACTGGGGCGCGTGGAAGGAGCTCGGAGTCAGGCCCTGGCAGGGGCGCGGCCACTTCTCGGCCAACTTCGTGCACTCGGTGATCACCAACGCCGCCGCGACGCGCGCCTTTCTCTCGTACTGGGATCTGGGCACGGTCATCCTCGACGTCCGCGACCCTTCCCACCCCCACTACCTGGGCCGAACTCCGGCAACTGACGACGAGGGGGACGCCCATTCCGCCGCGCTCGCGCGCAACGGCACCGTCCTGATCGAGACCCACGAGACCGCCGACGGCCATCCCACGCTGTTCGATATCTCCAACCCCGCGCTGCCCAAGAAGCTGAGCGACTTCCGGCTGCCCGCCAAACCCGGCGGGGCCGGCTTCACGAACGGCGTCCACGACCCGAAGGTGCTCGGAAACCGCGCTTACTTCTCCTGGTACAGCCGCGGGGTGGTCGCCGCGGACATCTCCAATCCAAGGAAGCCGAGACTCATCGCGCAGTTCACGCCTCCGGTGTCGCCGGATCCCGAGCACGTGCTCTGCGACACGGCCTCGTGCCGGCTCGTCTGGGGCGTCTACGCGGAGAAGAACTACGTGCTCGCGTCGGACATGCTGAGCGGGCTCTGGGTGCTGCGGCTGAAGTAGCCGTTACGAGGGGGCTTCGTTCAGGTCGGTGCGCTCGATCTGGCGCGTCTCGTAGATCTCGAGCACGTCGCCTTCCTTGACGTCGTTGAAGTTCTCGAGCAGGATCCCGCACTCGAAGCCTTCCTCGACCTCGCGCACGTCGTCCTTGAAGCGCTTGAGCTGGGAGATGTTGGTGTCGGCGACGACCGCGCCTTCACGGAGCACGCGCACGGAGGCGTTGCGCCGAACCTTCCCGTGCGTCACATGGCAGCCGGCGATTGTGCCGAGCCTGGAGACGCGGAAGAGTTGCCGCACCTCGGCCTCGCCGATCGTGTCCTCGCGCTCGACCGGCTTGAGCATGCCGACGAGCGCTTGCTCGATGTCCTCGGTCAGCCGGTAGATGACGCGGTAGGTGCGGATCTCGACGCCTTCGCGCTCGGCGAGCGAGCGCGCCTCGGCGTTCGGGCGCACGTTGAAACCGACGACGAGGGCCTGCGACGCGGAGGCGAGCATCACATCGTTCTCGGTGATCCCGCCGACGCCGGAGTGGATGACGCTTACGCGCACCTCGGGGTGCTGGATCTTCTGCAGCTCGGAGAGTGCAGCCTCGACCGAGCCGACGACGTCGCCCTTGACGACCAGGTTCAGATCCTGGACTGCGCCCTCGGTGAACATCCGCTCGAGCGAGATGCCCGGCTTCGCAGTCTGGGCGAGCTGCTCGGTGCGGAGGCGCTGACCGCGCAGCTGCGCTAGATGCCGCGCCTGGCGCTCGTTCTCGACCACGCGCCCGAGCTCGCCGGCGGGCGGCGGATGGTCGAAGCCGAGGATCTCGACCGGATCGCCGGGGCCTGCCGTCAGGACCTTCTCGCCCCTGAAGTCGTGGAGCGCGCGCACCTTGCCCCAGGCGTCTCCGGCGACGATCGCGTCGCCGACGTTCAGCGTTCCGCGGTGGATCAGCATCGTGGCGGCCGGGCCACGCCCGACGTCCAGCCGGGATTCGATGATCGGCCCGGAGGCCTCGGCAGTGGGATTCGCCTTCAGTCCCTCCTGTTCGACGTCCGCGACCAGCAGGACCTTCTCCAGCAGGTCGTCGAGGTTGGTCGACTGCTTGGCGGAGACGTCGGAGAACTGCGTCGTCCCTCCCCATTCCTCGGGTTGCAGGCCCTCGGCCGCGAGCTCCGTCCGGACCCGGTTCGGGTCGGCCTCGGGGGCGTCGATCTTGTTCACCGCAACGACGATCGGCACCTCCGCGGCGCGGGCATGCGCGATCGACTCCTTGGTCTGCGGCATCACCCCGTCGTCCGCGGCGACCACGAGCACGGCGATGTCGGTCACCTTGGCGCCGCGAGCGCGCATGGCGGTGAAGGCCTCGTGGCCGGGAGTGTCGAGGAAGGTGATCTGCCGGCCGTTGTGCCGAACCTGGTAGGCGCCGATGTGTTGTGTGATCCCGCCGGCCTCGGTCTCGACGACCGCGCTCTTGCGGATGGCATCGAGCAGCGTCGTCTTCCCGTGGTCGACGTGGCCCATGATCGTCACGACCGGGGGCCGGGCCACGAGATCCTCATCGGCGTCGTCGAAGTCCTCGGGCTCGACGTCCTCCTCAGCGGCGTGCTTGATCGTCACCTCGCGGCCGACCTCGTTTGCGATCAGTTCGATCGACTCGTCGGAGAGGGACTGGGTGATCGTCACCATCTCTCCCATCCCCATCATGATCTTGATGATCTGGGCGACCGTGATTCCCAGCGCTGCGGACAGCTCCTTGACAGTCGCGCCCGATGGAACCTCGACCGGGCCGGTCGGCTGGACGATCTCCTTCGCCGGCCCCTTGGGGCGCGCCTCCTGGCGCTCGCGCGCCTGGCGGCTATCGGGGCGCGGACGCGCAGCCTGCTGGTCGATCACGACCCGGCGGCGCCGGCGGCCGATCCCTCCCTGCCGGGGGCGGACGGGACGGTTGGGTCTGTTCGGGCCGCCTGAATTAGCCATCTCGTTGCACCTCAGTGTAGAGCCGAGCTAGCTCGGGTTCGACGCGCACCGATTGGCGGAGCGTCCGGTTGAATGCGCGCCGAGTCGCCGCCCGCTCGAAGCAGGAGAGCTTGCGGCAGGTGTACGCACCGCGCCCAGGCCCCCGGTCCAGCGGCGTCAACGCTCCGTCCCGGGCCACGAATCGCACGAGCTCGTGCTTCGGGGACCTGCGGCCGCATCCTGCGCATGTCCGGACTGAGTCGCTCACGAAGCGGGCCGCTCAGCGCTCCCTTCGGCCTCAGGCTGACCTTCGTCCTCGACGACAGCCACGGGCTCCAGCTCCGCTGCCTCCTGCTCGGTGGCCTCCTCGGTGGCCTCCTCCGCCTCGACCTGGGGGGGCTCCTGTCCCTCCAGCTCCTGGTGGGCAGCGACGCCGCAGTACTTCGAGCCGGGCAAGGCCGCGTTGGGGCAGCGCTTGCCGTTCGAGAGGATGGCCGAGCAGCGGCCGGTGAACTCCTCGTCGTCGCCACCACCGTAGGCTGCCTCGGCCTCCTGCTGGGCGAACTCGGTGTCGGAGACGATGTCGACCTTCCAGCCCGAGAGGCGGGCGGCGAGCCGGGCGTTCAGGCCCTCCTTGCCGATCGCGAGAGCGAGCTGGTCGTCGGGGACGACGACCGTCGCGTCCTTCGTCTCGTCGTCGACGAACACCTCGCGTACGCGCGCGGGCGAGAGCGCCTTGGCCACGAACCGGGCGGGATCGGTGTTCCACGGAATGATGTCGATCTTCTCTCCACGCAGCTCCGACACGACCATGCGGACCCGCGAGCCTCGCGGCCCGACGCACGCGCCGACCGGATCGACGCCGGCCTGGTGCGACTCGACCGCGATCTTCGAGCGGTAGCCGGGCTCCCGAGCGACGGAGCGGATCTCGACGAGGCCGTCGGCGATCTCGGGCACCTCGAGCTCGAACAGCGTCCGGATCAGCTCCGGATCGCGCCGCGAGAGGATGACCTGCGGGCCCTTCGTGCCCGATCGCACCTCGGTGATGACCGCCTTGATGCGGCTCCCCTGCTCGTAGCGCTCGCCGTCGACCTGCTCGGAACGTGGGAGCAGGGCCTCGACGCGGCCGAGGTCGACGAGCACGTTGTTGCGGTCGCCGGCCTGCTGGACGATCCCCGTCACGACCTCGCTGACGCGGTCGACGTATTCCTCGTACATCATCTCGCGCTCTGCCTCGCGGATCCGCTGGAGGATCACTTGCTTCGCGGTCTGCGCGGCGATGCGGCCGAAGTTGTCCGGGGTCACGTCCGCGCGCTGGACGAGCTCTGGTGAGACCTCCGACCAGTCGATGTCGAGGTCGTCGTCCTGCACGAGGACATGCGACGGCTCGCCGTTCTCGGCCTCGAGCCGCTCGAGCTCGGTGATCGCGCGCTCGCGCGCTTCCTCGATCAGCCGCTCCTCGATGTCCTTGGGCAGGTCGATCGAGAACACGCGAAAGTCGCCGCGGTCGTCGACCTCCACCGTCGCGTGGCGCGTGGCGTCGGGCGTCTTCTTGTACGCGGCGAGCAGGGCATCCTCGAGCGCCGAGACAAGCGTCCCGCTCTCGATTCCCTTCTCCCGCTCGATCTCGCGGATCCCCTCGATGATTTCCTGACTCATTTCGTCCCCTCGTCGATCAGATTCCCCCGCACGATCGCGTCGTACGGGACTTCTACGTTCTCGTTTTCGGTGTGCACGGTGACGGTGCGAGCGCCGGCCTCGACGACTTCTCCTCGTACGCGCCGGCGCTCCTGAGTGCGAAGAGCGACGCGGCGGCCGACGGCGTTTCGGAAGTGCTCGCGGCGCCGCAGCGGCCGCTCCATGCCGGGTGACGAGACGTCCACGGAATAGGTGCGCAGGTAGTCGCCGAGCGCGTCGGTGACGCGCTGGCAAAGCGCGTGGTCGACCCCCTTTGGGTGGTCGACGAACACCGTGAACCGCTCCGGACCCGAGAGCTCGACGGCCAGCACCTCGACTCCGGGCAGCCCGGATTCAAGGGTGCGTGACACCTCGCGCTGAAGCTCTCGTTCCTTCTCGTAAACGCTGGCCATTCCGACTCTCCTCACAAAAAATGGGCGCGCCGCGCCCATTTCGCCAAACCGGTGAAATGTGGTACCCGAAGGATAGCAAGCGCTTTACGATCAGGGAATGCCGGATCTTCGAGTCGAGAGTGGCGGAATATCGCTTGCGGCAACGTATTCACCGGCCGGCGATAAGGCGCTCGTGGCGTTGCACGGCGCCGGTATGGGGACGCGCGACTACTTCCTCTATGAACACCTGCACGCGCTGCTACCGCCGGCCGGAATCGGCGTCGTCACGTTCGATCGCCGGGGCGAGGGCGAGTCGACGGGGGACGCTTCCCGGGGTCGCTTCCAGGTGCAGGTCGAGGACGCCCTCGCGATCCGGGAGACGATCGACGTCGAAACGGTCGGCATGTGGGGGGTCAGCCAGGGCGGCTGGATCGCTCCACTCGCGGCCGCGCAATCCGACCGGGTTGCATTCGTCGTCGGCGTCGCCTCGACGGGAGTCACACCCTCGGCGCAGATGATGTACGCGACCGCCGAGCAACTCCGGCTGGCCGGGTACGGCGAGGACGTCGTCGAGCGGGCGCTCGATCTCCGGCGCCGGTTCGAGGACTCGATCCACGATCGTCGGGTCGACGAGGAAGCGCTGCGGTCGGATCTCCTGGCCGCGCTCGACGAGGACTGGTTCTCGCACCTCTGGCTTCCTCCCACGACGCTCGACGAGGAAGGCAAGGGCCTCTGGATCGAGGAGATGGACTTCGACCCGGAGCCGGTCTTCGCGCGGGTCCGGGTCCCGGCTCTCCTCTTCTTCGGCGAGCGCGACTCCTGGACGCCCGTCGAGCCCAGCGTCGAGGCGTGGCGACGCGCGCGCGGGGACGAGGTGGAGATCGTGATCGTCCCCGACGCCGAGCACGAGATGACGCTGCCCGACGGGACCTTCGCGCCCGAGTACGAGCGCAGGCTCGTCGACTGGCTCGCGGCGCTCTAGTCCTGCGTCAGCGAGATATCGCAGTTCGCTACGGCCGTGGCGGCGATCAAGGACCTGGTCTTCGCCGCGTCCAACGCACTCTGCGTCCTCGCAGGCAACGTGATCAGGACGGTCAGGTGCGCGATCGCCGGCCTCCACCCAGGCCCGGCGCCCGCTCCCACCCGCTTGATGAGCGTGACGGCCACTCTGGACCTGGCCGCGACGCGACGCTCCACGGACAGAGCCGTGAGTAGTCCGACGACCTTGCCGTCCGCCTGCGCAGCTGCCTTCCACTCGTCGTCGCAGGCCGTGGCCGCCGCAGCCTTTCGCGCGCCTCCGCCCTCGCAGCTCGTCAGCTTCTGCTCGCGGCCGCGTATCGCCCTGGTGAGGGCGGCCAGGCGATGTAGGAGCGGTCCGAGCGCTGAGCGGGCCGAGCGGATCTGTGCCGCGG
>JACDER010000166.1 GCA_013816275.1 Actinomycetota bacterium
CCCGAAGGCCGGGCGACGATCCACGCGGTCCTGCCGCGGCAGACCAAGATCTCGCGCAAGGTCAACCTCACCGAGACCGAGGAGCAGGTGCTCGCAGCCAACGTCGACACGATCTTCCTCGTCAGCTCGCTGAACCGCGACCTGAACGTCCGGCGGATCGAGCGCTACCTGGCAACCGCATGGGAGAGCGGCGCGCAGCCCGCGATCATCCTGAACAAGGCCGACCTGTGCCCCGTGGACGAGCGGGCCGGGCTGGTGGCCGAAGTCGAAGGAGTCGCCTTCGGCGTGCCCGTGCACACGGTCAGTGCCTTCACCGGCGAGGGCATCGACGAGCTGAGGCCCTATCTCGGGCCGGGTCACGCGGTCGTCCTGCTCGGCTCCTCGGGCGTCGGGAAGTCGACGCTGATCAACCGGGTGCTCGGGGTCGAGCAGCTCGAGACGCAGGAGATCAGGAGCGGCGACGACCGCGGCCGGCACACGACGGTGCACCGCGAGCTGATCCGGATCCCCGGCCAGGGTCTCGTCATCGACACGCCCGGCTTGCGCGAGCTCCAGCTCTGGGGCGAGAGCGACGGCGGGATCGCGGAGGCGTTCGAGGACGTCGCCGAGCTAGCCGCGACGTGCCGGTTCGCCGACTGCCTACACGAGACGGAGCCCGGTTGTGCCATTCGCGCCGCGATCGAGGACGGGTCGCTCCCGGCCGAGCGGCTCGAGAGCTACCAAAAGCTCCAGCGCGAGCTCGCCCGTCTCGAGCGCCGGCGCGACGGAAGGCTCCAGTCGCTCGAGCGGAAGAAGTGGCGCCAGTTCTCGAAGCAGCAACGGCACAATCCCAAGACCAGGCGGAGGTAGCCAAACGGTTCCGACTTGACGCAGCCGAGCCTCTTTAGCCGTTGATCAGGAGACCCGCAAGGCGCCTCAGCCGAGCGCGGTGCCGGGGCCGCTCGTCGTCCACTCGGCGAGCTCGAACCAGTGCGTGCCGCGCAGGGCGTCCCCCACGGCGGGGTCTGTGTGCTGTGCGTAGAAGACGTGGTGCTCGAGGTCGCAGCAGACGGTCAGCTGGTCCAGCATCCCCGCGCTGAAGCTCGAGAGGACCTCGCCGGGGAGATGGGCCTCGGCCACCGAGTAGTGCTTGAACTGGAGCTCTGGAGCTAGTTCCATCAGCTGGGGCCAGTCGGGACATGTGCGCGAACCGGTCATCTCGTTCTCATTTCCGCAGCGTGGTCGATTTCCTCCGTGCGCCAGCTGCCTTCGAGCCGGAGGAGGCCGCGTTCGTGGCCGTCGGGATAGACGAGGAAGCGGTACGCGTCATCGAGCCAATGGTAGAGATGGTCACCGGTCTGATCGGAGAGGCCGAAGCGGAGCTGAAAACGCCCGTCCGTGAGCGGCAGGCGCTCGACGTCGAAGCGGAGCGTTCGCTCGCCGGGCGCTTCCTCCCAACCGAGGTCGCCCGCATCCTGGACGCCGGCGGAGAGGAGGAGGCCCGACTCGGTTCGGAGCTCGTACGTGAGGCGCGGCGGCGGCAGCGGACGCTCCGAGACGATCCTGACGCGCAGGGACAGCGGCTCGCCGGCGAGGAACTGGTGGCGCTCGTCGCCGTCGGCCGACAGGAGCTCGACCCCGGCGATCCGCGCCTCACCGCTCCCCCACTCACGCAATCCCGCCTTGCGCTCGGCCGGGTCGCGCTCGATCGAGAGGAGCCTGTGGTAGCGGGCCACGGCATCGTGCGTGGTGCCGTCGAAGTCGATGGCGCCTTCCACCAGCAGCACCGCGCGCTCGCAGAGCCGCTCGACCGAGGCGGCGTCGTGCGAGACGAAGACGATCGTCCCTCCGCGGCTCTTGAACTCGAAGATCTTGCCGAAGCACTTCTGCTGGAAGGCCTCGTCGCCGACCGCGAAGACCTCGTCCAGCAGGAGGATGTCGGCGGAGAGATGGGCGGCGACCGCGAAGCCGAGCCGCATGTACATCCCCGACGAATAGGTGCGGACGGGAAGGTCGATGAAGCGCTCGAGCTCGGCGAAGGCGACGATCTCGTCCATCTGCTCGCGGATGTAGGCGCGCGTGAGCCCGTAGATCGATCCGTTCAGGTACACGTTCTCGCGGCCGGTGAACTCGGGGTGGAAGCCGGCGCCGAGCTCCAGGAGCGACGCGACGCGGCCGCCGACCTCGGCGCTTCCGGAGGTCGGCTTGATGATCCCGGCCAGAAGGCGCAGCAGCGTCGTCTTGCCGGAGCCGTTCCTGCCGATCAGGCCGACCGCTTCGCCGGGCTCGACCTCGAGGGAGACGTCGCGCAGCGCCACCACGTCGGTCGGCTTCTGGCGCCCGCGCGTGAGGAGCACCTCCTTGAGCGTGCGCACAGGCTGGGCGTAGACCCGGAAGACGCGCGTCAGGTCGCCGACGCTGATCTGCCCCGGCTTCACGCCTGTGCAGGCTCGTGTTGCTGGGCGAGGGCCTGTCGCGTGACGCGGGCGAGGGTCTGGATGAAGGCGGGCTCCGCGTTCGGCATCTCGATCCGTTCGAGCTCGATCCCGAGCTCGTGTGCCTTGTCCGCCGCCTCGACGTCGATGTCCCAGCGGATCTCGAGGTGGTCGGCGACGAAGCCGATCGGGCAGACGAGGACGGAGCGGACACCTTGCTCGTGCAGGGCGGCGAGGTGGTCGAGGATGTCCGGGCCGAGCCACGGCTCTCCCGTGGCGGACTCGCTCTGGTACGAGAACGACCACTCGGTGACCCCGCCGGCGTCTGCCACGAGACGGGACGTGGCGAGTAGCTCCTCCTCGTACGGGTCGCCCTCCTCGAGGATGCGGGCCGGAAGGCTGTGGGCGGTGAAGACGACGTGGGCGCCGGTGCCGCGCACGCGGCCGGCGAGGAAGTCGACCAGCCCCTGGTCGTCGTGCCAGCTTTCGACGAAGACCAGCTCGGCGCGGCCGGCGAGTGCCGCTTCGACCCTACGCCGGTAGTCGCCGATCGAGAGCCGCGAGTAGTGCGGCGCGAGCACGAGGCCGACGAGCTTCGTGGCGCCTCCGTCGAGCGCTCGCTCGACCGCTTCGGGGATGCGAGGGTGCCAGTGCTTCATCCCGGTGTAGACGTTGAGGCCGAGCTCCTGTTCGAGCGCGGCGCGCGTCTGTTCGGTCACCGCGTTCAGGGGTGAGACAGCGTCCCGCCCGATCCCGAGCCGCCCGTAGCGCTCGACGAGCTCGTCGACCAACTCCTGCCGCACGGGCCGTCCCCCGCGGATGTCCTCGTAGTAGGCGGAGACGTCCTCCAGACGGTCTGGGGAGCCGTACGCCATGAGGATCACCGCCTGGTCAGACATTCGCCACAGAGTCGGCACCCACGCGTGCGCGTTTCATCGATACGCTCGCAGTGGGGTGGAGGATGGTGGCCCCGCGCCGGGGCGGCGCGAGGCTCATGCGACGGCCTCCTTCGCGGTTCGCTCGTGCACGAGCTCGACCAGCCGGCGGAGGGCTGCCGGATCGGTGTCCGGGAGAACGCCGTGCCCGAGGTTGAAGATGTGGCCCGGCCGGCCGCCGGCGCGGGCGAGAACGTCGGCAGCGCCGGCTTCGATCCGCCCCCACGGACCGAGCATCACGGCTGGGTCGAGATTTCCCTGAACCCCGCGATCCTCGCCGACGATCGCCCAACCGTCGTCGAGCGGGATCCGCCAGTCGAGCCCGATCACGTCACCACCCGCGTCGGCCATGGATGACAGCAGCGTGGCGGTGCCGGTGCCGAAGTGGATGGTGGGGACGTCTAGCGCGGCGAGGATCCGGCTCGCGTAGGGCCCGGCGAACTCGCGGTAGTCGGCGGGAGACAGGGCACCGACCCAGGAGTCGAAGACCTGGATCACGTCCGCGCCCGCCGCGACCTGCGCGCGCACGTAGGCGGTGAACGTCTCCGCCAGCTTGTCCATCAGCGCATGCCAGACCGCGGGCTCGCGGTACATGAGCGTCTTGACGAGGACGAAGTCACGCGTCGGCTTGCCCTCGATCAGGTAGCCGGCGACGGTGAACGGGCCGCCGCAGAAGCCGACGACTGCACGGTCCGGATGGAGATCCGAGCGGACGAGCCGAATTGCCTCGAGGATGAACGGAACGGCCTCCTCCGGATCCGCGACACGCAGCCGCTCGACGTCGGCCATCGTCCGGACCGGCTCCTCGACCACGGGCCCGACGGACTCGACCAGCTCGACCTCGACCCCCATGCCGAGCACCGGCAGCATGATGTCCGCGAACATCACGGCCGCATCCACGCCGTGGGCCGCCACCGGTTGCAGCGTTACTTCCGCGCACAGTTCCGGCCGGCGGCACACCTCGAAGAGGTTGAACTGCTTGCGTAGCTCGCGGTACTCGGGAAGCGAACGCCCCGCCTGGCGCATGAACCAGACCGGGGTGCGCTCCACCGGTTCCGACCGGCAAGTGCGCACGAGAAGCGGCTCTGGCACGGCTCTAGACTAGCTTCGTGCCTCCTACGATCGTCCCCGAACGCCCCGCCGCAAGCGGCCCGCTCGCAG
>JACDER010000167.1 GCA_013816275.1 Actinomycetota bacterium
GCCGGACGCTCGCCATCCTCCGCGACGCCGAGATCTCCGCCCACGGGCTCGTCGTCGAGAGCGACCCCGTGAACGCCGTGCGCGATGCACTCGCGCAGGACGAGGTCGACGAGATCATCGTCTCCACGCACCCGGAGCAGCGCTCGGGGTGGCTGCGCCGGGACGTCATCGAGGCTGTCCGCCGCGCCGCCGGCGACACTCCGGTCGAGCACGTCGTCGTCGATCTCGACCAGGAAGGCGAGGAGGCGAACGTGCTCGTGATCGCGAACGAGACGGTCCTCGCCCGCCCGTTGCTTGACCGGATTCGCGAGCGTTCGAGGCGCTCTCCCGCGAGCTTCCTGATCGTCTGTCCCCAGAGCGACCCGACCCAGTCGGAGCATCCCGAGGCGGAGCGGCGCCTGCGGCGCGCGCTGGCCGTTCTGCGCGGCGAGGGCCTCGACGTCCACGGGCAGGTCGCGCACCCGGATCCGTACACCGCCGTCATGCACGCCGTCCACGACGAGCGCGTGGACGAGATCGTGATCTCGACTTTCGCCGGCGAGCGGTCGGGCTGGCTGCGCCGTGATCTGATCGAGCGGGTGCGAAAGGACACGGGCGTTCCGATCGAGCACGTCGAGACCCAGGCAGAAGAGCTGGAAGAGGCGGCGGTCTAGTGGAGGCGAACGCTCCGGCAGCCGACCACGCGCACGGTCACGCCGACCATCCGCCGATCGCGAACGTCTCCTCGCGGGTCGACGCGCGGGTGCTCGGGATGCTGCTCTTCATCGCGTCCGAGATCATGCTGTTCGGGTCGTTCTTCACGGCCTACTTCTTCATCCGCGTCTCGGGAAGCGATCCGTGGCCGCTACCGCCCTTCCACCTGCCGGTCTTCGTGGCGGGCGTCAATACAGCGATCCTCGTCACCTCGAGCTTCACGATGCACTGGGCTCTCCAGGCGATCAAGCGGGGGAACCGGGCCGGGCTCCAGGCCGGAATGGTGCTCACGTTCCTCATGGGGCTCACGTTCCTCCTGACGCAGATCACCGAGTACGCCCGAGTCGGGTTCGCGCCGCACGACGGAGCGTTCGGCACGATCTTCTACTGCCTGACCGGGCTGCACGGGGCGCACGTGTTCGTGGGCCTGACGATCCTCCTGTTCATCACCATCCGCTCGTTCCGCGGCCACTTCTCGCCCGAGCACCACCACGGCGTCGAGATCGGCGGGATCTACTGGCACTTCGTCGACGTAATGTGGATCGTGGTCTACGCGACGATCTACATCCTCTAGCGCAGTGAAGAACCCACTTCGTTCTGAGGAGGAGGCGTATCGCTTCCTGCTCGGGACGATCGTCTACTTCGGCGCGATCGTGCTCGCGGCGCTGGTCGGCGGCACCTGGTGGGGGGTGGGTGTCTTTGCGGTGCTGACGGCCGTGGCCCTGGTGTGGTTCTTCCGGCGCGACCCTCAGCCGCCTCCGCCGAAGACCGCGCCTCGGCAGCGAAGCCCGGAGGGTGAGACGCGGATCCTCGTGGTCGCCAACGAGACGGTTGGAGGACGGACGCTGCGCGAGATGATCCGGGACCGGTCGGAGGGTGTTCGCGCGGAAGTCCTCGTCGTCTGTCCGGCGCTGAACTCGCCTCTCCGCCACTGGACCTCGGATGAGGACAAGGCGCGAGCAGCAGCCCAGCTGCGGCTCGACGAGAGCCTCGCACTGCTGCGCGAAGCAGGCGTCAACGCGCGGGGCGAGGTCGGCACGGGTGATCCGCTACAGGCAATCGAGGACGCGCTGCGGACGTTCGGCGCAGACGAGGTGATCCTTTCGACGCATCCGGAAGGCCGGTCGAACTGGCTCGAGCGCGGGGTGGTCGAGGGCGCGCGACAACGCTTCGCCGTTCCGATCACGCACGTCGTGGTCGATCTGGAACGCGAGAGCGAAGAGATCCGCTAGAGCCGATCCATCTCCTAAACGGTGCCAGGCACCCTTGAGGGTGGTCGAGGGTTCGCTCTACGCCGCTCTCGACATCGCGACGCGACCCATGACGAACGCCTCGAGCGCTCGTTGGGCGGTCTCGGGCCGGTGCGAGAACAGCGCGAGCAACTCGTCTACGGCGAGGAAATCCGGAGCAGGCGCCAACCCGATCGAGGCTCGGTAACTGCTCCACGGCCACTGGTCGGGAAACTCACACAACCCGGCTCGGACGGGGTTGAGGGCGATGTATCGAACCGTGTCGAGCAGATGCGCATCAGTGAGGATCAGTTCCGACGAGTACCGGCGCTCGAGCAAGTGCCCCGTGTACCCGTGGCGCTTGTTGAACGTCCTTGCGACGCCGGAGTTGAGCGCGTGCATGCCGGTTGCAAGGTCGGGGTTCGGAGTGATGACGAGCAGGTGATAGTGGTTCGTCATCAGGCAGTAGGCCAGACAGATCCACTTCCGCCTGAGTACGACGTCTCTCACGATCGTGAGAAGTCGGACGCGATCCGTGTCGTCGCGCACGATCTCCTGCTTGCGGTTGCCGCGCGAGGTGAGGTGGTAGGCGGAGCCGGCTACCTGGATGCGTGGTGGGCGCACGGGTCGAACGTACGCGATCGAACATCCAGCAGGAACGGTTGCGCACTTCCGGCACGTTTCCGCGACAGATTCACAACGGTGCCAGGCACCCTTGAGGTTACTTGAGGGTTTTGATGTAGGCGATCAAGTCACGGGCGTCGGTCTCGGCTACCTGGTGTGGCTTGATCACGCCGCTCATGATCCCCGGCTGGTAGCCCTGGACGATCTCCGCGTCCGGATCCTCGATCGCCTCCAGCAGATAGGCATCGTCTGCGGTCACCGACTTACCGTTCGTCAGCTGCACCGTTGCGCCGAACAGTCCCTTCATGGTCGGCCCCACGCCCGACGAGCCGTCGATCGAGTGACAGCTCGCGCACCCGAGCGACGCGAACAGCGACTTCCCCTTCGCCGCGTCCCCGCCGGACGGCGTCGGTCCGGTCGTCGTCGTCTGGCCCGTCGTCGTCGGAGTCGGGGGAGGGGGAGGAGGCGGCGGGGGCGGAGGTGGTGGCGGTCCGGGCGTGCTGCCCATCCCGGCTACCGACGCGACGTAGGCAGAGACCGCATCGGCGTCGGTACCCGTGACGAGATCCGCGGGCATGACGGGAAAGCCCGGAGAGCCCTGGGCCGGCGACGGGAAGTGGATCTGATCCCGAACGACCTGGCGGATCGTGCTCTCCTTGAACCCCTGCCGCCGCGAAGGGCCGAAGGATGCGTCCAGATCGGGGCCGACCTTCCCGGTCGTCCCGGCATCCGCGAGCGTGTGGCACGAGCCGCACTTGCTCACGAACAGCTCCTTACCACCGGCCGTGCTGGAGTTCCGGTCGATCCCGCCCGTGCCGCAGCCGGCCGACACGAGGACGGCTCCGAGGATCGCCGCGGCCGCGCTAGGCCGGAGCTTCTTCCGAGTCAAGCCTCTCGAGAGCCTCGCCGCGGGTCGGATAGATCGTGAACACGCGGTCGAGACCGGTGATCTCGAAGATCTTCGTGATGTTGCGGTCGCTGCAGACGATCGAGAGCCGGCCGTCCTTCTCGCGAAGCCGCTTGACTCCGCCGACCAGGACACCGAGCGTCGTCGAGTCGATGAACGTCGTGTTCGTGAAGTCCACGATCACGTCCATCGCACCGTTCGCGATCACCTCGAGCATCTGCGTCTTCAGCTCGGGGGCGGTGTACAGGTCGACCTCGCCCGACAGGGCGATCACATGCTTTGCGTCTCCGACCTGCTCGGTTTCAATGCTGAAATCCACGTTCCCCCCGATCCGACAGCGCGGAGAGTCTATCCGCCCGGGGTGGCGGTTTGCGGCCTGGAGGACTGGCGGAGTGCCTCGATCTGCTGCTTGACGAGCGCGGCCGTCGGATCGTCCGGAGCGAGCTTGACGAACTTCTTGTACGCCGCGATCGCGGTCTTCGCGTCCCCCGCCGATTGCGCCGCCTGCCCCAGGTTGAGCTGGGCGTTCGCATCCTTCGGATTCAGCGCCACGATGCTCTTGTTGACGCCTTCCGCCTGGTTGAAGTCGTCCTGCTGCTGCTGGTAGAGCTTGGTCAGCCTGTCGTTCGTGAGGGTCGCGAGACTCCCGAAGATCGCGTCCGGCCCGACGACGGACTGTTTCTTGGACTGCAGGCCCGTGGCGATCACGGTCGCGAACGAGCTCTCCTGCGAGGCCGTCTGAGCCGCGACGACCTCGGTCTGACGGCGGTTACCCAGCGCCGTGTACAGGCCGGCCAACTCGGCCAGTGCCTCCGCGTTCTTCGGCTTCAGCGTCGTGAAGTGCTTGAGCGCGGTCGCGGCTCCCTGTAGGTCTCCGTCCGTCTGCAGGGCGGTGGACAGCGCTCGGTAGGCGCCCGCGTCGTTCGGGTTCTTCTTGATCCGGTCGCGCGCCTCGGACGCCGACGCGGAGCCCTTCGATCCGCCGCCGCTATTGAAGAGGTCTCCTAGCCCGATCCCGCCGCCCGAGCCCACGCCGAAG
>JACDER010000168.1 GCA_013816275.1 Actinomycetota bacterium
CGCCGCGCGCCTCGACGCGGGCCTCAACTGGGATCTGGTCGATCTCGCTCGCGAGGACGGGAAGCTGGTCGGGAAGCGGCCCGCGCTGAGCGACTCAGTCGTCGTCGACGTCGGCTGGACGTCCGAGCCGCGCATCGCGCTCGTCCGCTCGGGCTCGTTCGACCCGGCCGAGACGGGCGGAACCGCAGAGGTTCAGGAACGGCAGGCGGAGATCCAGGACTTCTCGATCGTCGCGACGATGGTCGAGCAGGCGCACGAGGAGTCGGAGGGGCCCTCGATCGAAGACGCGGACATCGTCGTCGCGGGCGGGCGCGGTCTCGGGTCGCCAGAAAACTTCTCGCTCGTCGAGGAACTGGCCAAGGCCCTCGGCGGCGCGGTCGGGGCGACGCGCGCGGTCGTCGATGCCGGGTGGTATCCGTACTCGACTCAGGTCGGGCAGACCGGCCGGACGGTGTCCCCGAAGCTCTACATCGCGTGCGGGATCTCCGGCGCGATCCAGCACAAGGTGGGCATGCAGGGCTCGGGAGTGATCGTCGCGATCAACAAGGATCCAAACGCTCCCATCTTCGAGTTCAGCGATCTCGGCGTCGTCGGCGACCTGCATGAGATCGTCCCGAAGCTGACCGAGCTCGTCCGGGCGCGGAAGGGCGCGTGAAGCCCGCCGACTATCCCGCCCCGTTCGATCTGGCGGAATTCGTGTCCGAGCCGACCGACCCGCCCCAGGAGCGGATCGAGGTCGGAGTCCTCATCGTGGGCGCCGGGCCTGCAGGCCTCGCGTGCGCGATCCGCCTGGGGCAGCTGATCGAGCATGAGCCGGGCCTCGCAGAGCGGCTTGGAGACGTGCCGGTCGCCGTGCTCGAGAAGGGAAAGCAGCCGGGGTCGCACCTCCTCTCCGGAGCCGTCGTCAATCCTCGCGGGTTGCAGCGGCTCTTCCGCGGGCGAAAGCGAATGGAGGAGTTTCCGTTCTACGGCCGCGTGGAGGGCGAATCGGTCTACTTCCTCACCTCCCAGCAGGCTGTGCGGCTCCCGACCCCTCCGACGATGCGCAACCACGGCAACTTCGTCGCGTCGCTGTCGCAGCTCGGCCGGTGGCTCGGCGAACAGGCCGAGGAGGGCGGCGCAGCCATCCTGCCCGAGACGACCGGCCAGAAGCTCCTGGTCTCGGACGGCCGCGTGCTCGGGGTTCGCACAGGAGACAAGGGCAAGGGGCGCCGCGGCGAAGAGCTCTCGAGCTTCGAGCCGGGTTCGGACATCATGGCGCGCGTCACGGTCCTTGCTGAAGGCACACAGGGCCATCTGACCGGCGTGGCGATCGACCGCCTCGGGCTCGAGGGTGAGAACCCCCAAGTGTGGGCGCTCGGGGTCAAGGAGGTCTGGAAGGTCGCCAAGCCGCTCGATCGCGTCATCCATACGATGGGGTGGCCGCTGAGGGCGAAGGCGCGCTTCCGCGAGTTCGGCGGGTCGTTCATCTACCCGATGGGCGACGAGATGGTCACGGTCGGAATGGTGGTCGGGCTCGACTACCGCGATGTGGAGGTCTCGGTTCACGATCTCCTCCAGGAGCTGAAGACCCACCCTCTCGTCCGGGAGATCCTAAAAGGGGGTGAGCGGATCGGCTGGGGGGCGAAGACCATCCCCGAAGGGGGCCTTCTCTCGCTGCCACGGCGGCTATACGCCCCCGGGCTCATGATCGTGGGCGACGGCGCCGGTCTGGTCAACGTCCCTGCCCTGAAAGGGATCCACTACGCCGTCGAGTCGGGCCGGCTCGCTGCGGACGCGGCGCACGCGGCGCTCTCGCCGGGAGAGACACCCTGGCGGCCCGGGGGTCTCGCCTCCTACGACGAGGCCGTTCGGGCGAGCTTCATCTGGAAGGACCTGGACGAGGTCCGGAACATGCGGCAGGCCTTCGGGCGCGGGTTCTGGGTCGGCGCGGGGCTCGCGGGGCTGATGACGGCGACGAAGGGCAAGCTTCCTCCAGGGCCGTTTCGCACGGAGCTCGACGCCGAGCATGAGCTTCTGCGCGGCGGCCGGGCGGCCCAGTACCCCAAGCCGGACGGCAAGCTGACCTTCGACAAGCTCTCGAGCGTGTTTCTCAGCGGGAACCGCACGCGTGACGACGCTCCCGACCATCTGCGCGTCCAGCACCGGGTGCCGCGCGAGCTCGCGGAGCTGTGGGAGCACATGTGCCCGGCGCAGGTCTACGCGGTCGGCGGAGACGCCTCCGACGGCGCGGTGAGCCTCGAGGTGACGCCGTCCAACTGCGTACAGTGCGGGGCGATCACCGCCAAGGGCGGCCGGCTGACACCGCCCGAGGGCGGCTCCGGGCCGGAGTACACGCTCACCTGAACCGCCAGACGTCCGAGCCGGCATAGCTCGTGACCCACATCGAACCGAACGCGTGCAGCGCGTCGAACGCGCCGTCACCGCCCTCGAATGAGCCCTTCGCCCGCCCGGTCGCGGGATCGACCCTGAAGACCCGGTCGATCTCCTTGTCCGGCACCCAGATCGTTCCGTCACCGCCGGTGGTCGGGTGGCCCAGCGTCCGGCCGAAGCGCGCCGTGCCGACCACGTGTCCGGTCTGCGGCTCCAGGTGAACCAATGCGTTGTCGTCGGCGGTGATCCAGAGGTCGCGCGTGCCGGCGCTGAACCACGCCGGCGTCTTGACGCCGACAGGAACCTGCATGATGCGACCGCTTCGAGGATCGATTCGCGCAACCGACGTGGCCGAACGGCCGAAGCCGACCCAGATCGACCCGGCCCGCACCGCGAGTCCGGCCGGATAGTGACCGACGTCCAGCCGGCGGAGCACGTGCCCGCCCTCAGGATCGAGCTCGACGAGCCGCCCGTCTCCCCACGCGGTCGCCCAGACGCGGCCCGCGGCGACGAGCACGTCGAAGGGCTCCGCGCCGACCTTCACGCTGCGAACCCGGAACGTCCGCGGCTCGACTCGCACGATCGACCCGGTCCGGTAATTGGTCACCCAGACGAAGCCGAGCCCGGCCGCCACCGAACACGCACCGCGGCCCACTCGAATTCGCCGCGTGACGCGGTTCGTCTTCGGATCGACGCGCGCGAGCGTTCCGCCGCCGTCGTTTGCAACCCAGACGGCGCCGAAGCCCGCGGCAATTCCGCACGGGTGCTCGCCGGTGGCGATCCGGGCCGTGACCGGCGGGCTCGAGAGGGCGGCGAGCAGGAGGAGGAGCGCGCGGAGCACCTGGGTGAGTATCGTCGGCTCGTGGCGAAAGCTCACGCCGCTCTTCCGGTCGGCTACGACGAAGTGCTCGCGGCCCGCGAGACGATCTCCGGCCGGCTCCATCGCACGCCCGTCTTCTCCTCGGCGACGCTGTCGCGCCGGATCGGCTCGACCGCCTCGCTCAAGGCCGAGCTCTTCCAGCGCACGGGCTCGTTCAAGCCACGCGGAATGCTGAACGTGCTCGCCCACCTTTCGCAGGAGGAGAAGCAACGTGGAGTGATCACCATCTCGGCGGGGAACGCCGCGCAGTCGCTCGCGTACTGCGCCGCTCTCGAGGAGATCGACTGCCTGGTCGTGATGTGGCAGGGCGCGAGCGAGGCGAAGCTCGCGGCGACGCGCGAATACGGGGCGACGATCGACCTGGAAGCGCCCGGGCCGGCGGAGGCATTCGACCGCCTGGCCAAGCTCCGAGAAGAGACGGGCCGCGCCTTCGTCCACTCCTTCGACGATCCGCACCTGATCGCAGGCCACGGCACGCTCGGTCTCGAGCTCGTCGAAGACGTCCCGGACCTCGGCACCGTGGTTGTTCCGATCGGAGGCGGCGGGCTGATCGCCGGGATCGCGACCGCGGTCAAGGAGGCGCAGCCGGGCGTGCGCGTCGTCGGTGTCGAGCCCGAGCTTTCGCAGGCGATGCATGCTGCGTTCGAAGCGGGGCGGCCCATTCCGGTGGAGCCGCGATCGATCGCCGACGGGCTGAACGCGCCGTTCGCCGGCGAGAACACGCTGGCGATCTGCCGGGCGCTCGTGGACGACCTCGTCCTCGTGTCGGAAGAGGAAATCCGGGCCGCAATGCGCTTCCTCTACGAGCGAGCGAAGCTCGCCTGCGAGCCGGCTGGAGCCGTCTCGACCGCCGCGCTTCTCTCCGGGAAGGTGGAGCTCGAGCGGGTCACGACATGTGTGGCGGTCGTCTCCGGAGGCAACGTGGCCGCCAAGACGGCCGTTGCTATCCTTGGTGAAGAATGAAGACCGGAATCCATCCCGAGTACGTACTGGCAACCGTTCGCTGCTCCTGCGGCAACGAGTTCCACGTCCGCTCCACCAAGCCGGAGCTCCACGTCGAGATCTGCTCGAACTGCCATCCCTTCTACACCGGGAAGCAGAAGCTGCTCGACTCGGGAGGCCGCGTGGAGCGCTTCCAGCGCCGGCTCGAGAAGGCCGGCGGCGCGACCCGCCGCGGCTAACCCCTCCGGATGTCAGCCCCAATCGGAGGTCAGGCTGTCCTCGAGGGC
>JACDER010000007.1:0-13237 GCA_013816275.1 Actinomycetota bacterium
GCGCTGCACAAGCCAACGCTCGTTCGAGCAGGAAGGCGCTCATCGTCGCGGGAGCTTCCTCAGGACAGACGGCGCGGCGGACGATTGCGACCACGGTCGCGGCGGGTGCCGCGTATGACCCGCAGTCAGGCTCAGTAGCCGCTGAATCGTTCCGGACGGATCTGCTCCTCGGGGACTCCCGCATCGGTCAGCGTCTTCTCAATTGCTTCGACCATCGCCGGCGGACCCGCGATTAGGTACGTAGAGGCGAGCAGCTCGTCCCCCAGATGGTCGCGGAGAAGGTCGGTGTCGATCCGCCTCGCCTCCCCCTCCCACACGTCGATTCGTCGGTCATCGTCAGGACGAGGCGGAGATTCGGGTTGTCGCGCTCGAGCTCGAAGAGCTCGTCGAGAAACGCAGCCGAGTCGCGGTCGCGATTCGAGTAGACGAGCGTCACACGGTGAGGAAGCTGCTCCTCGGCGATGTAGCGAAGCATGCTTCGGAAAGACCGTGATTCCGATGCCGCCCGCGATGAACACGTACGGCCGATCGGTCTCCGCGGGGAGCGACGAAGTCTCCCTTCGGCTTCTCGACGTCCACCTCCGCTCCGATCGGAAGCTCGGAGAGCGAGCGCTTGAAGGCCGTGTCCCGCAGCCGCGTGCAGAGGCCCAGCACTCCTCGCTCATTCGGAGAGGTGACGACGGTGATGTGCCTCCGCAGTCCCCTTTCGTCCTCGTGGCCGATGTCGGGAAGCGTTACGAAGAAGTACTGCCCGGGCTGGAAGTCGACCTCTTGGCCGAGCAGATCGAAGGTAACGAGGAGCGTCCCCTTCGCGACCTCCTCCTTCTCCTTGATCCGCGCGCGCACGGCCGTTAGGAGCCCACGCCGACGGCGGCCAGGAAGACGAGCACGAGGGTGGTGACGGCGAGGAGCCCGTGCAGGGTCACGATGGCGACGGGGAAGTGCTGCTCGGCCGGCACGCCGGGCGTCGACACCGTCGCGGCCGCGGCGCGGCCCTGGCGTCGCTGGTACCAGATCGCGAACATCGTCCAGCCGAGCAGGGCGACCGCGACGAGGATGGCGAAGGCGATCCAAGCGAGGGCGTCGCTGTCGGTGGCGAGGTAGACGATCCAGAGGACGAGGCCGGTGGCGGCCAGGGCGAAGTGGCTCAGGATCAAGGTCGGGCGGATCTGCCGGCCCGGCTCGCGCTGGCGCATCCCGCCGTGCCTGAGCCACAGCCCTAAGAGCACGAATCCGCCGCCGGCGGTCACGACCCAGCTGATGAGAGCTGCCCATTCCATCAGTGCTCCCTTCTCTCATGATTCTGTGTTCGGCTACTGGGCTATTGGCTCAGAAGCGTCGACACAGGCCTCCTTCTAAACACTGAATGTTAGTGTTTAGAGTCGTGACGTGGCTCATGCTCGGGCTGCTTTTCGAAAACATGGTCAGGCTACGCGTGAGACGATGACGAGAGCCGCTGCTGCCGCTCGGTCAGAAGTGCCTCCGTCACGAGTGCGGCAGCTCTCAGCTGGCCGTGCTGCCAGAAGCCTTCGCTCCTTGACGCCCGAGCGAGAGGAGGACCGAGCACGTGGCGTCCGGAGAAAGGCAGCGAGGAGTTTCGCATTTGATGCGGTCGGCTTGCACCCCGCGAACGCCACGCTCGACGAGACCCGCCCACATGCCTCGGTCGATCCCGCTGGCATCTGGCCACTTCACGACGAGAGGCCGCAGCGGGCAGGTGGCGGTTTCGAGGATGGCGGTGTCGCCGTCGAGCGAGTGCACCGAGGCGTGAAAGCCGAGCGATCCGAGCGCATCGCAGACCCGCTCAAGGCCCCTACGGAGGTCTGCCGACGCCTTCAGGCTGGCTGCGGTTGCCAGGCTGCGTCCAAAGTCCTCGCCGGCTTCGCGGAGGGCTCTCTCCCTGCTTCGGTTCGGAAGCTTCGCGACCAAGAGCCCGATCAACTCCGCGAGCCGGCGGTCGGGGAACTCGACTCCTTCCAGTTCAGGCGCGACGCGGTAGACCTTGGCCGGGCGCCCGGCGCCGGGTCCGGCCCGGCCGCCGCGACGCTCGGGCGTGACCACGAGGAAGCCGGCCTTCGCCAGCCGATCCAGACGGCTCCTCGCGACGTTGTGGTGCACGCCGAGCTCCGCCGCCACCTCGTGCGCCGTAACCGGATCGCGCCGGCCGCGCGCATAAAGAAGCACCCGGCGAAGCTGGGGATCGCCGGTCGCTGCGAGGCGATCGAGCGGCACAGTGGAGAAAAGCTACCCGCCAGCCAGCGCGAACTCGCACGGCGCGAGCCCGACCGGGCGGACGGGTTCCTCGTACGGTTCGGGAACAGGGAGCAAAGGAGGATCGGATGAAGCTCAGCTACCTGCTTAAGGGTCTCCCGGGCCATCCGCTCCACCCGCCGCTGACGGACGCCACGATCGGCATCTACACGGGCGCGACGGTGTTCGGAGTCCTGAGCGCCTTCGGAGTCAGCGAAGCGAACATGGCGACCGCCTGGTGGCTCGCGCTTGTGATCGGGCTCGTCGTCACCGGCCCGACCGCGCTCACCGGCTTTATCGACTGGCTTGGCATCACATGGGGCACGCCGCTTTGGCGAACGGCGTCGGTTCACATGCTGTCGATGCTGACAGCAACCGTCTTCTTCCTGCTCGCGGCGATCTTCGGGCACGGCGGCTACGTGGACGGCGACGTGACCGGCGGCTCGCTCGTCCTCACCCTCGTGGGCTTCGGCTTCCTCACGCTGGGCGGCTGGCTCGGCGGCACGGTCGTCTTCGTGCATGGGATGCGCGTGTTGAACCTTGTCGACGAGCCTGCGCTACGCGCGGCCGCGCCGGTGCCGACGCCGGAGAAGGAGGAGGCCGCCGGCAAGCGCACGAGGAGTGAGGAGAGCGGGACGGGCTCACACGCTACTGATGGCTGAGAAGATGTCCACTGGCCGAGACCGATCGGTGACGACTGCGAGAGGGGTCGCTTTCTAATGGACGCCTGGGACGGTTGGGGGTTTCAGCGCTTCTATGTCCTATTCGTCAGTGCCGCGTTCCTAATGCTCGGCCTGCAGGTGCTTCTGTTCCACTGGCGCGCGGCCTTCCGGAAATGGACGATGTACGGGCCGGTGCTGATGGCGCCCGCGCTCGCTGCGGCCGGCATCGTGGCCGGCCTTACGCGAGAAGGCTTGCTCGGCTGGGCGGCCCTGGTCGTGTTCGGCTTGGGCGTTCTCGACGGTCTCGTCGGAATCTACGAACACCTCGCCGGCATCTCGCGCCGGATCGGCGGCTTCTCGCTGCGCAATCTGATGAGCGGCCCGCCGCCGTTGCTCCCGGCGATGTTCACGGCCCTGGCGCTAACCGGCGGTCTGGCGATTGTCTGGGGTGCGCTATGAAGAAGCTCGCAACGCTTGGTCGCAAAGAGCGAGCCGTGATCGAGGAGCGCCGACGGTCCGGCTACCGGCGCGACGCGCTCGAGCACTTCGACGGTGAGCTCGAGCCGCACTTGCGGGCACTCGTCAGCCGCCTCATTCCAGGCGTGCAGGACAATATCGACCTCGCCGGCTTCGTCGATGCGCACGCAGAGAAACCGCTGGGCCGGGGCGACCGCGCACCGGACCTGCCGCCGGCTCCCGAGCTCCTTCGTCGCGGCCTGCAGGCGCTCGCCGGCTGCGACTTCGCAGGCCTGCCTGAGACCGAGCAGGACCACCTGATCGGACGGATGCGGCGCGGGGAGGCCGACGACGAGCTGGGCCTCGCCGCGAAGGAGTTCGTCGACCGGCTGCTCGTGCTTGCGCTTGCCGGCTATCTCGCCCATCCCGACACCTGGGAACGGATCGGCTTCAACGGGCCTGCCTTTCCCGAGGGCTACGCCTGGATCACGCCGACGGCGACGCTGAAGCGGCACCGGGGCTTCCCGGGAGCCGGTCGGCTGTGAAGGTTCCGCCGCCGCGAGTCGAGCAGCTTCGCGGCATCATGCGCCACCACGAGGGCAGCGTGGATGCGTGCATCGTCGGCTGCGGCGCCGCCGGTGCCGTCCTGGCGAAGGAGCTGGCCGAGGGCGGGATGAGCGTGGTCGTCATCGAGGCCGGCGACTGGATCGATTCGCGCGAGGACATGGTCAACGATGAGCTCTCGATGCTCGGACCGCTCGACTGGGACGACCTCCGGATCACCGACGGCGCCGATCCGATCCGCACCGGCCGCGTGAACACGGGGCGGGCGGTCGGCGGGACGACCGTCCACTACACCGCCGTGGCCGTCCGCCTCCACCCAGACGACTTCCGGGTCGCCTCCACGGACGGCGTTGCCGTCGACTGGCCGTTCGACTACGACGAACTCGCTCCCTACTACTCACAGGTCGAGCGAACGCTGCCCGTGTCGGGTCCTCGCCGGTCGGCATATCCCTCGGGCGCCCCCTACCCACACGGCGAGCTGCCCTGGTCAACGAAGGACTTCCTCATCGGTCGCGGCCTGGCGAAGGTCGGCCTGCATGTCGAGATGACCCCCCACGCAATCGCGACCGGGAACGTCGACGGGCGCAGCGCTTGCATGTACTACGGCTTCTGCATGGACGGGTGCAAGAGCGACGCGAAGGGTGGGACGCACGTCAGCTACGTCCCGAAAGCCATCGCCGCAGGAGCCGAGATCCGCCCGAACTGCTTCGCGCTCCGGATCGAAAGCGCAGGCGGTCGCGCGACCGGCGTCACGTACCTCGAAGACGGTGAGGAACGCTTCCAGGGAGCCGAGCGCGTCTTCGTCTGCTGCTACGCGATCGAGACGCCCCGCCTGCTGCTCAACTCGGGAAACCTCGCCAACTCGAGCGACCAGGTGGGCCGGAACTTCATGGTCCACAGCGGCCCGATCGTGTACGGGCGCTTCGATCAGCCGCTCGACAGCTTCGTGACGCCGCCGGTCGGGATCATGACCCAGGACACGTACGGCACCCACGAGAAGCGAGGCTTCGCGCGCGGCTTCTGGCTGAACACGTACTGCCAGTTCCCGATCAACTTCGCGCAGGCGCTGACGGGCAGCAACCCCGAGCTCTGGGGAGCCGAGCTGATGGAGGTGCTGGACGAGTATTCGCACTGGGGCCTGCTCGCCACGCTCGGCGAAGTCCTCCCGAATCCTGATAACCGGGTCACGCTCGCCGACGAGCGTGACGACAACGGCGTCCCGGTCGCACGGATTACCTTCTCGTACGGGGACAATGACAAGGCGATCATCGATGCCGAGCGCGAGCTCGCGGTGCAGGCGATGGAGGCGGCGGGCGCAACGCGCATCCTGACCAGCGAGGGCACGCACCACATCCTCGGAACAGCCCGGATGGGCAGCGACCCCGCCAGCTCGGTCGTCGGCCCCGACTGTCGCAGCCACGACGTGCCGAACCTGTGGATCTGCGACGGCTCCGTCTTCCCGACCGCTGGCGCCGTCAACCCGAGCCTCACGATCGAGGCGATAGCGACGCGCACGGCGCGTCTCGCACTGGAGCGCTCGGCGTGAGCGTCGGCGCGGAAAGGAGACCAGAGTGAACGTCGGCGACTTCCTCGTTCAGCGTCTTTCCGACTGGGGCATCAAGCGGATCTACGGCTACCCCGGCGACGGCATCAACGGGATCATGGGCGCTCTCGACCGAGCGGAAGACAAGATCGAGTTCATCCAGGTCCGCCACGAGGAGATGGCGGCCTTCATGGCCTGCGGCCATGCAAAGTTCACCGGCGAGGTCGGCGTCTGCCTTGCCACGTCGGGCCCCGGCGCGATCCACCTCCTGAACGGGCTCTACGACGCGAAGCTCGACCACCAGCCGGTGGTCGCGATCGTAGGCCAGCAAGCGCGCGCGGCGCTCGGCGGTGACTACCAGCAGGAGGTCGACCTACTGACGCTCTTCAAGGACGTCGCGCACGAGTACGTGCACATGGTCTCCGACCCCGAGCAGGTCCGGCACCTCGTCGACCGAGCGCTGCGAATCGCCCAGGCCGAGCGCACCGTCACCTGCATCATCGTTCCGAACGACGTCCAGACGATGGACGCGGTCGAGCAGCCCGAGCACGCGCACGGGACGATCCACTCCGGCATCGGCTACGCGCGCCCGCGCGTGGTCGCGCACGAAGACGACCTCCGGCGCGCGGCCGAGATTCTGAACGCCGGCGAGCGGGTCGCGATGCTCGTCGGCCAGGGGGCGCTGCACGCGACCGACGAGGTGATCGATGTCGCGGAGCTGCTCGGCGCCGGAGTGGCGAAGGCCCTGCTCGGCAAGGCAGCCGTCCCCGACGACCTCCCCTTCGTCACCGGTTCGATCGGCCTGCTCGGGACGAAGCCGAGCTATGACCTGATGATGGGCTGCGACACGCTGCTCATGGTCGGCTCCAGCTTTCCCTACGCGGAGTTCCTGCCCGAGGAAGGAAAGGCGCGCGGCGTCCAGATCGACATCGACGCGCGCATGATCGGCATCCGCTACCCGATGGACGTTCACCTCGTCGGCGACAGCGCCGAAACGCTGCGGGCTCTGATCCCCCATCTCGAGCGCAAGCAGGAACGCTCCTGGCGCGAGGAGATCGAGGAGAAGGTTGCCGACTGGTGGCGGCTGATGGGGGAGCGGGCGATGATCGACGCCGATCCGATCAACCCGCAGCGCGTCTTCTGGGAGCTGTCGCCGCGGCTGCCCGACAACTGCATCCTCACCTCCGACTCAGGCTCTGCGGCCAACTGGTACGCGCGTGACCTCAAGATGCGGCGCGGGATGAAGGCCTCGCTCTCGGGCACGTTGGCGACGATGGGACCCGGAGTGCCCTACGCGATCGCGGCGAAGTTCGCCTATCCCGACCGTGTGGCGATCGCCCTCGTCGGCGACGGCGCCATGCAGATGAACGGGATAAACGAGCTCATCACGGTCGCGAAGTACTGGCAGCGCTGGAGCGACCCGCGCCTGATCGTGCTCGTCCTCAACAACCGCGATCTGAACATGGTGACCTGGGAGCAGCGCGCGCTCGAGGGTGACCCGAAGTTCGAGGCCTCGCAGGACATTCCTGATTTTCCCTACGCGCGCTACGCGGAGCTGGTGGGACTGAAGGGAGTCCGCGTCGACTCACCGGAGGAGATCGGCGACGCCTGGGACGAGGTGCTCGCCGCCGACCGCCCCGCCATCCTCGAGGCGGTCACGGATCCCGAGGTGCCGCCGCTGCCGCCGCACATCACCTTTGAGCAGGCCAGGCACTTCGTGCTCGCGGTCGCCCGCGGCGATACCGGCCGCCGCGCCTTCATCGAGCAGTCGCTGAAGGCGAAGCTGAAGGAGTTCCTGCCGGGCCGGAGCTAGTGGTGGCGACGACCGCGAAGTGGACGGAACCCGCGGTCGAGCGGCTTGATGTCGCGGCGTACACAGTTCCGACCGATCGGCCCGAATCGGATGGAACGCTCGAGTGGGACTCGACGACGATCGTCATCGTCGAGCTGACGGCCGGCGGTGAGCGCGGGCTCGGCTACACGTACGCAGACGCCGCCACCGCGCAGCTGATCGACCGCCGGCTGCGGAAGGTCGTCGAGGGAGCCGAGGCGATGGCGGTCGGCAGCATCCGGGACGCGATGATCGCCGCCGTCCGCAACGTCGGACGGCCGGGCATCGCTGCTGCCGCGGTCTCGGCGGTAGACGCGGCTCTGTGGGACCTAAAGGCGCGCCTGCTCGATCTTCCGCTCGACCGCCTGCTCGGAGCGGTGCGCGAAGCAGTACCCGTGTACGGCAGCGGCGGATTCACCTCGTACCCGCTCGACGAGCTGCGAGAGCAACTCGAGGGCTGGGTCGCAGCCGGGATCGCACGCGTAAAGATGAAGGTCGGCCGCAAGCCGGAGGAGGACCTCGCGCGCGTGCGAGCGGCGCGCGAGGCGATCGGCCCCGAGCCCGAGCTATTCGTCGACGCGAACGGCGCGTACGACCGCAAACAGGCGCTCGCCTTCGCCGAAGCGTTCGCGCTCGAACGTGTGAGCTGGTTCGAGGAGCCCGTCTCCTCGGACGATCTCGAGGGACTGCGCCTGCTGCGCGATCGCGCCCCCGCCGGGCTGGAGATCAGCGCCGGCGAGTACGGCTACGACCCGTGGTACTTCCGCCGGATGCTCGAGGCGGGCGCAGTGGATGTCCTTCAGGCGGACGCGACCCGCTGCCTCGGGATCACCGGCTTTCTTCGCGCCGCCGCGCTCGCCGAGGCCCATCACATTCCGCTCTCGGCGCACACGGCGCCCGCCCTCCACGTTCACCCTTGCTGCGCGCTTGGGGTCGTCCGGCACCTCGAGTGGTTCCACGATCACGTCCGGATTGAACGGCTGCTGTTCGAAGGCGCCCCGGAACCGAGCAGCGGCGAGCTTGCCGCCGACCTCTCGCGGCCGGGACTCGGGCTTGAGCTGCGGCGCGACGACGCCGAGCGCTACGCGGTCCAATGAGCGTCGTCGTCGTCACCGGCGCATCCGCGGGCGTGGGGCGTGCAACGGCGGTCGCTTTCGCACGCGAAGGGGCGCGTGTAGGCCTGGTTGCGCGCGGTTCCGACGGGCTCGATGCGGCACGGCGGGAGGTCGAGGCGGTGGGCGGGCAGGCGCTCGTCCTGCCCACCGACGTCGCAGACCCAGACCAGGTCGAGCGGGCGGCGGCGACTGTCGAGGACTCGTTCGGCTCGATCGACGTGTGGGTGAACAATGCGATGGCGACGATCTTCTCGCCCTTCATCGAGATCACGCCGGCGGAGTACAGGCGAGCGACCGAAGTGACGTACCTCGGCTACGTCTGGGGAACGATGGCCGCGCTGCGACGCATGCTGCCTCGCGACCGCGGCGCCGTCGTCCAGGTCGGGTCGGCGCTCGCCTATCGCGGCATCCCGCTCCAGGCGCCCTACTGCGGCGCGAAGCACGCGATCCAAGGCTTCACGGAGTCGCTGCGCTGCGAGCTCCTTCACGGCGGAAGCAAGGTCCAAGTGACGATGGTGCAGCTCCCGGCGCTCAATACGCCCCAGTTCGACTGGGGCCGGAGCAGAATGCCGCGAGAACCGCAGCCGGTGCCGCCGATTTACCAGCCCGAGGTCGCCGCGGAGGCGATCGTGTGGGCTGCGCACCAAAGGCGGCGCGAGCACTACGTCGGCGGATCGACGGTCGTGGCGATTCTCGGCGACAAGCTCGCTCCAGGGCTCGGCGACCGCTACCTCGCGCGCACGGGATACGAGTCTCAGCAGACAAACGAGCCGGCCGACGAGGGTCGGCAAGACAATCTCTTCGAGGCCCTACCGGGCGACCGTGGCAGCCACGGCCGGTTTGAGCGAGAGGCGCATGAGCGAAGCCTGCAGCTGTGGGCGAGCAAGCATCGTCGCGGGCTTGCCGCCCTTGGTGTAGCCGCGCTCGGTGTCGCAGTTGCGAGCGCGATCGGCTCCGCGCGGGGAGAGACTCGCCGCTGAGCTTGCGAATCGAGCGCATCGATGGGTACGCGCCGATCCGCGACTACGCCGCGGTCGGCGACGGCCGCACCGTCGCGCTCGTCGGCCGCGACGGGTCGATCGACTGGCTGTGCCTGCCGGACCTCGACTCTCCGAGCGCATTCGGTGCGCTGCTCGACGCCGAGC
Organism: Actinomycetota bacterium; assembly: GCA_013816275.1. Lineage (GTDB taxonomy): Bacteria > Actinomycetota > Thermoleophilia > Gaiellales > Gaiellaceae > JACDER01. Next base: position 9,567 of record JACDER010000007.1, read on the forward strand.
GCGGTGGACGGTTCCAGCTCCAGCCCGAAGCACCCTTCGAGGCGACGCGCCGCTATCTCCCGGGCACGAACGTCCTCGAAACGACATTCACAACTTCGGGCGGGAGCGTCCGTGTGATCGACGCGCTGACGCTCCCGACCGGCGGCCTGAGCCCCTATCGCGAGCTCGTCCGCCGCGTAGACGGTCTCTCGGGCCGCGTGCCCATTCGCTGGTCGGTCGAGCCTCGGTTCGGCTACGGATCGATGCAAACGGCCATTGCTTTGCACGGTGGCGTCCCGGTCGCGGCCCGTGGCTCTGACGCGCTCGCCGTCCTGTCGTGGCAGGCCGGGGACGCTGAAGTCGCCGCGACCAGTGTCTGCGGCCATTTCAGGACGGACGCCGGCAGTAGCGGTCTGCTCGTGCTGGCCGCCGCGCACGAGGAGCCTCTGGTGTTCCCCGCGCGCGCGGAAGTCGAGGCGCGGCTCGAAGCGACGATGGAAAGCTGGCGCAGTTGGGCCGGCGGGCGCGAGTACGACGGGCCGTGGCGCGACGCCGTCGTGCGCAGTGCACTCGCGCTCAAGCTACTCGTGTTCGCGCCCTCGGGCGCGGTCGCCGCCGCGGCCACGACCTCGCTGCCGGAAGAGATCGGCGGCACCCGCAACTGGGACTACCGCTTCTCCTGGCCGCGCGACGCCGCGTTCACTCTGCAGGCGCTCCTCGCGCTCGGCTGCAGCCGCGAAGCGCGCGCCTTCTTCTTCTGGCTGCTCCACGCCTCGCAGCTGACCCACCCGCGCCTGCAGGTCCTCTACCGGCTCAACGGGCGCGCCGACGCCGAGGAGAGCGAGCTCGCCCTCGGCGGCTACCGCAATTCGGCGCCGGTTCGAGTCGGTAACGGCGCCGCTGCACAGCTCCAGCTGGACGTCTACGGCGAGGTCCTCTCCGCGGCCGCGCTCTACGCCCGCTTCGCCCATGGCCTCGATCGCGACCACGGCCGCCGACTGGCAGAGATCGCCGACTTGGTCTGCGAGCTGTGGCCAAGGCCGGACGCCGGGATCTGGGAGGTGCGCAGCGAGGCCGCGCACTTCACGCAGTCGAAGATGATGTGCGCCGTCGCGCTCGACCGCGCGGTAGAGCTCGCCGAGGCTGGTCACTTGCCGGACGCGCACGTCGACCGCTGGCGGCGTAAGAGTGCGCTGGTGCGTGAATTCGTCGAATCGCGCGGCTACTCGGAGTCGAAGTCGAGCTACACGCGGGCTGACGACGACGAGGCACTCGACGCCTCGCTGCTCCTCGCCGTCATCGCCGGCTACGACCGTGCCGACGCTCCGCGCCTGGTCGGCACAGTTGACGCGGTCCGCCGCGAACTCGGGCGCGGGCCGCTCGTCCATCGCTACGTCGGCGACGATGGCTTGCCGGGGGAAGACGGTGCCTTCGTCGCCTGCTCGTTCTGGCTCGTCGAGGCCCTCGCGCGCCAGCGGCGTGTCGAGGAGGCAACCGCGCTAATGGACAAGCTGGTCGGACTCGGCAACGATGTCGGGCTCTATGCCGAGGAGGTCGACCCGCCGAGCGGGGCGTTTCTCGGCAACTTCCCGCAGGGTCTCTCGCACCTGGCCCTGATCAACGCCGCAGCCGCGATCGCAACGGCCAGCCGATGATCTGGGGTGCGCTCGTCGGCGGCTTCGTCGGCACGCTCGTCCTGACGACGATTTTGCGCGGGGCGAGCGAGCTCGGGCTGACCCGCATGGACTTGCCGTTCCTCCTCGGCACAGCCGTGACCGCCGACCGCGTCCGCGCCAAGGCCGCGGGCTACGCGCTGCACTTCCTCTTCGGGTTCGTGTTCGCGCTCGTCTACTACGCCGTCTTCGCGGTCATCGACCGATCCGGATTCCTGCTCGGCTCGCTACTCGGTCTCCTGCACGGCCTGTTCGCGGGCACGGCCCTCGTCAACGTGCTGCTTCCGGTCGTCCATCCGCGGATGGGCACGGGATTCGACGCCGCCGGTTCCGCCCCGCTGCTTGAGCCGCCGGGGTTCATGCTGATCAATTACGGCCGCCAGACGCCGCTCGCCACGATCGTCGCGCACTTCGCCTATGGCGCGATCGTCGGCGGCTTCATCGGCTTGGCCGGCTAGTTTCCACGCAGACGCGACGCGTTCCTCGTTCAGACGTGTCACTCGAGGTGCCAATCCCGAAGCTCTGCGGCAGGGCAGTCGACCCCGGCCACGCGCGTACCGTGATCGTCTGCGAGCCCGCCGGCGACGACGATGAATCAGCGCAGACAGAAGTTGCCACGGCCGGTTTCGAGCCATGCCCGCATGCAGCTGTTGCTCTGCAGGTGCAGGAACCCGTCGCAGAGATCGCAGTAGACGCGATCTCTCACCGACCGTCGCCGCGCTCGACGAGCTCGGCCTGAAAGCCCCCCGAGGAGTTCCTGCATCAGGAAAGCGGCGCCCGCCGCGTCGGGCGTTTCGACCCGGATCGGCTCCTCATCTCGACCCTCCTTCGCGATGGTGTAACTCGCCTACCCGGCGAGCACGCGCCATCAACGCCAAGCAACGGCCCCGTCAAGATGACGAGCATCAGAAGTCATGTCCTGCGAATTCCCGGCGGTGCCCGGAGAAACCACTTGCTCTGTTTTCCACCGTGCCAGATGGGTACCGCACTCGTACTGACACGAGGAGGGACGCATGCCCGAGAAGAAGCACCTGCGAGGCGTAAGCGAGAAGGAGCAACGCCAGTACGAGCACATCAAGAAGGAGGCAGAGAAAGAAGGCCGGTACGGCAAGCGCGCAAAGGAAGTCGCCGCGCGAACCGTGATGAAGCAGCATCGCGAGGAGGGACACAAGAAGGGCCAATAGCCGATCGTTCGGTGGGCCCGACAGAAGTCGGGTGAGATGGGGGGCCGCGACCAGTCGCGATGGGCCTGCAAACGCGGGATCGAGGCCGAGCGCCTCGAGCCGAGTCTCCGCTGAAATCAGGTCAGCGCGAGGCGCGGATAGCGTCGATCAGTTCCCATTTGCCCATCTTCGAGCGGCCGCGGATGTTCTCTTCTTTGGCGATTTCGTAGAGTTGCTCGCGGTTGCGGTCCTCAAGCGCATGGCCTGCCTTGCCGCCACGCGCACGGCCCTTCCTGGCCTGCTCGGTCAGTCCGCGGCGCGTGCTCTGGGGCAGGTTCGCGATTGTCCGCTTCTGCCTAGCTGCCGCCTGTGCCTTCTTCACGTTGCGCTTGGCGGCCTGTACCTGCTTCTCGCTCACTGTCGTCACCCCCGATCATCGCGTCGAGTCCTTCTTACCCGTCGCGGCTCGGATCATGCGCCGCTTCCGCGTTTCCGAAGCGACTATCGGGACAGACGAGGATTGATGGCGGAGCGAAACCTGCTCGTGGTGCTACTCGAGGATCGCTTCCGACCGCGTTTGCGGCAGGCGATCGCAGAGCGCAACGATGAGACGGCGAGGGTGCACGTCGTCGCGCCGGCGCGCGTCGGACCACTTGAATGGTTCGCGACCGACGAGGACGAGGCCCGCGCGGCGGCCGCGGCGCGGGTGCTGGAGGTGGAGCGGTTACTCGCCGACGAGGTCGAGGTTGAAAGCGAGGTGGGCGACGCTGGACCCGTGTTGGCCGTCGAGGATGCGCTTCGCAGCTTCCCGGCCGACCAGATCCTGCTCGTGGGAGGAGCTGCCGAGGATGGAGGT
>JACDER010000007.1:13247-14128 GCA_013816275.1 Actinomycetota bacterium
CCTCGCTTCGAAGCTTCAGCCTGCCGGTGACTCGGATCCCTGTACCGGAGCATGTTCGGGAGGAGAACCGACTCCGCGAGGCGGTGCGCGGGCTCGCCAGTGGGCGCAGCAAGGCGACTCCGTTCGTCGTCTTCACCGGGGTCAATTCTCGTCCTGCTCCTGCTGGCAGGAGTTATCGCACTCGTGGTGCTGCTCGCCATCTGGCTGTTCTGACGCTGAACGAGAGCTTTGTGCGGATGAGGTCGTGAGGTCAGGCGGCTGCCAAGGCGCTGGCACGACGCTCCCCCGGGCCGCTTCGTTTCCAAGCCGACACGCTAGGGTAGAGGGGACGCAACGACTTCTTTGGGAGGTGTAGAGATGGGGAAGAGCGTTCGAGACGTGATGACGCCGACGGTCGAGACGGCGAGCCCGTCGCAGCCGCTTTCGGAGGCGGCGCAGACAATGAAGATCAGCGATATCGGCTCGCTGCCGGTCGTGGAAGAGGGCCGCCTAGTCGGCATGCTTACCGACCGAGACATCGTCGTGCGGGCTGTCGCCGAAGGAGTGGACGTGAACACCGTGCAGGTCGGTGACGTCGCGTCGCGAGAGCCGGTAACGACTGCGCCCGAGGAGGACCTCGACGACGCGCTGGCGTTGATGGCCCGCCACAGGGTGCGGCGACTGCCCGTCGTCGAGGATGGAACTCTCGTCGGCGTACTCGCACAGGCAGACGTCGCGCTCGAGGCGAAGGAGAAAAACGCGGGCGAAATGCTCCGACAGATCTCGCAGCCAACGTCAGCGGAACGGGAGTAAGCAGTGGCGACGTGCGAGGTTTGCGGCAACGACTACGACAAGGCTTTCGAGGTTGTTAGGGACGGGGAGTCGCATATCTTCGACAGCTT
>JACDER010000169.1 GCA_013816275.1 Actinomycetota bacterium
CTCGCCGAGCGTGACCGAGATCTTCTTCCGATCGCTTCCCCGCAGGACTGTGAACACCGCTTTCTGCCCGGGCTCCAGCCCCTGTCCGACCGCGCGCACGACGTCGCTTCCGCTCCGGACGGCGTTGCCGTCGATGGTGAGAATCACGTCTCCGCCGCCGGTGACCTGGGCTCCTTCGTAGCTCAGGTGCTGCGTTCCCCCATGCAGGCCCGCCCGCTCGCCTGGGCTTCCCGGGTTGACGCAGGTGACGAGGGCGCCGGTGGAGACGGGGACCTCGAGGAAGCGTGCGAGCGCCGGCGTCAGGTCGTCCGTGGTGATCCCCACATAGGCGTACCGAACCTTGCCGTCGGCCAGCAGCTCCCGCATCGAGCGCCTCGCGGTGTCGATCGGAACCGCGAATCCGACTCCCTCACCCGCGCCGGTCGTGCTGCGGATCTGCGCATTGATGCCGATCACTCGTCCGCGCCCGTCGAGGAGCGGGCCACCTGAGTTGCCGTGGTTGATCGCAGCGTCGGTCTGGATGGCATCCGTCAGCTCGTACTCCGACGTGACCGACGAGATCGAGCGGCGGGTTGCCGAGACGACTCCGACCGACAGCGAGGTCTCGTTGCCGAACGGGCTACCGATCGCCGCGACCGGCTCGCCGACGACGACGGTCGCGGAGCTCCCTAGCGGAAGCGGTGTCAGCCGGTGGCCGCCGGGATCGACCTTGACGAGGCCGACGTCGCTGAACAGGTCGTAGCCGACGATCTCCCCGTCGACCCGATCGCCGTTCGAGAACTCTACGTACACGCGGGTCGCGCGCTCGACGGGCTGGTCCGGCGCCGTCGTGATGACGTGCGCGTTGGTGAGCACGTAGCCCTCCGAGGAGACCACGAAGCCCGAGCCCTGCCCCTGGTCGCCGGTCGGAAAGCTGCTGAAGAGGGTGACGACCCCAGCCGACCGTTTCGCGTAGATCGACTCCGGGTTGAACGAGCGCGGAAGCGGCGCGGGCTGAGGCTGGACGGCGGTCTGCTCCTCCGGCGGAGGGCGCGTGTCGACGACGACGGTCCTGGTCCTCGAATCGATCCAGCCGGCTCCCTTGCCGATCCCGAGAACGAGCGCGGCCCCGGCAATCGCACTGACGAGCGAGACGACGGCATAGACGGCTGCTCTCGGCACGTGCTGAATGTAGCTGCGACCCAGCACGTCCGGACCGGGAGAGCCTCCGTCCGAGCAGTTGTCTATTTTGTCAACAATGTTCCCCGTGGAAATTTGCGTTCCGCGCGATCCCCGTCGCCGGGCGCGGGCAGCGACAGCGAGAACACCGTCTTCCCCGGCCTGGAGTCGACCTCGATCGTCCCGCCCATCAACACGGCGAGCTCGCGCGCGATCGCGAGGCCGAGGCCGCTCCCCGACGTGCGTCCTCCCTCGGCCCGGTAGAAGCGTTCGAACACCTGCCCGGCGTGGCCTTCCGGGATTCCGGGGCCTTCGTCCTCGACCGAGAGCACCGCCCGTCCGTCCTCCCCGGTCACTCGAAGACGCACCGGCGTTCCCGGCGGCGTGTGGACGATCGCGTTCTCCACCAGGAGCCGGCCGATCTGGAGAACCCGCTCCGGATCTCCGAGGGCGCGCGCGCTGCTGTCCCCGGGCGCGACCTCGAGCGCGTGATCGTTGGCGAGCGCCACCGGGCTGAATTCCTCGGCCACGGTGTGGGCCAGGGGCTCCAGGTCGAAGGCCTCACGGTCGAGGCGAATGCGCCCCGCGTCGAGCCGGGAGAGGTCGAGCAGGTCGGTCGCGAGCCGCGTCAGCCGGGCGACTTGCTCGCGCATCGCGGTGAGGAACTCGCGCCGGGTTTCGTCGTCGAGGTCCTCGTCGTCCATCAGCTCGAGGAAGCCGCCGAGCGAGAACAACGGCGTCCGTAGCTCGTGCGAGGCATTCGCGATGAACTCGCGTCTCGCACCGTCCAGCTGAGCCAGGCGGAGACGCATCCGGTCGAATGCTCTCGCCAGCTCCCCAAGCTCGTCCAGGCTCTCGTCGACCACCGGCTCGTCGAACTGGCCGGCCGAGATCCGCTCGGCCGCACGCTCGAGGCGCCTGATCCTGCGCGCGAACGCCCATGCTCCGCCGTAGCCGACCCCGAGCGCGACCATCAGACCAACGAGGCCCGCGATCAGCAGCCGCCGCTTCACCACGTGGATCGTCTGGTACTGGGATTCGAGGTTGCTGCGAACCAGCAAGACGAACCCCACGGGAGCGCGAGAGGGAATCGCGACCTCGGCGAAGCGCTTCCCTCCGTGGAACGCCGTCCCTTCCGTGATCTCGCCGCTCTGGAAGGCCCGAAGCGCGATTCGGTCGCTCCCGGCGTCGCTCGACGAAGGCTTCCTGTCCTGCTGCGTGTCCTCCTGGACGTAGAGCAGATCCGGTGTCGACGAGCTCAACGAAACGGCCCGGTCAGCATTGACTTTGGATTTGGCCTCCTCCAGGAAGTCGATGATCGGATTTCCCGGCCTCGCCTGGACGCTCTCGAACTGCCTCTGGAGCGACGGAGCAACTCGCTCGAACTGAGAGAGCTTCGAGTCGATCAGGCGGTTCTGGAGGGACGGAACGACCATCAGATAGACGATCACGAGCGCTCCGACTACGACGAGCGAAAGGGCGATCGAGAGCAGCGCGCCGACGCTGCGGAACGGGTTCATCGCTCGCGGAAGCGGTAGCCGACGCCTCGAACCGTCTGAATGAACTGGGGTTCGCGCGAATCGGCTTCGAGCTTCTCCCGGAGGTGCCGAATATGGACGTCGATCGTGCGCGGATCGCGATAGCTGGCATCCCCCCAGAGCTGTTCGAGCAACATGTGCCTGCTGAAGACGCGGCCGGGGCGGGCCACCATCGTCCGAAGGATCTCGAACTCGACGTAAGTCAACTGGATCGGCTTTCCGTCGATCTCGACCGAACGCCTGCCGAGGTCGATCACGAGGCCATCGGCAGTGATCGTCTCGCTCTCGTGATCGGCCGGAGGCGTAACGGATGCACGGCGCAGGAGGGCCTTCACCCTGCTCCGGAACTCGCGGATCGAGAACGGCTTGGTGATGTAGTCGTCGGCCCCGAGCTCAAGCCCGAGCACCTTGTCGAGCTCGTCGTCCCGAGCGGTCAGCATGATGATCGGAACCTGACTGGACGATCGCAGCCGCTTGCAGACCTCGAGCCCGTCGAGCTTCGGCAGCATGATGTCGAGGACGACGAGATCCACTCGCTCACGCTCGAACTGCTCGAGGGCTTCCTCCCCGTCCCGAGCAGGGACAACGCGGTACCCGTCCCGTTCGAGTGGATAGGTGAGGAGCTTCTGAACGGCTTCCTCGTCGTCGACGAGGAGAATGGTCGCAGAGTCGGGCATCAGCCGGCGCGCGGACGTCTCGCTTCCCGCCTACTATAGCCGCGGCATGGCGTCGCCCCCGCCCCGACCCGCGCGGCGACGTCCACGACGCGGTTCCCTCGAGCGTCCCATCAACGCCCGCTCGTACCGCGGAACGTGGTTGCTCGTCGCCATTCCGTTGCTGATCGCGGCTTTCAGCGTCAAGAAGGCTCCGACCCTGCCGCTTCCAGCGCTTCCGGCCGCCTTCGACACGACCGCTGCGCTCGACCTCGCCGACGAGCTCGCCGGGTCGATCCCGAACCGCCGGCCCGGCACTCCGGGTGGACACCGAGCGGCGCGCTGGGTCGCCTCGAAGCTGGAGCTCGAAGGCTTCACGCCGTCGATCGACCACTTCACGGCCGACATCCCCGGTAGCGGACGCACCCAACTCGAGAACGTCGTGGCGATCGCGCCGGGCCGCTCCCCGCAGGCGATCGTCCTCATGGCACACCGCGACGACACGGGCGTCGGTCCCGGAGCCAACGACAACGCCTCCGGAACCGGCGCAATGCTCGAGCTCGCGCGCGTGTACGCGAGCCTGGGAGCAGGATCGGGGAGCACCGCCGGCGCCGGCCCCGCGCACAACATCATCTTTCTCTCGACCGACGGAGGCGCATACGGAGCGCTCGGTGCTCACAGGTTCGCGACGCACTCCCCCTACCGGGACCGCGTTCTCGCCGTCGTCGACATCGACGCTATCGCCGGGAAGGGCGCGCCTGCGCTCCAGTTCGCGGGCGACGCGCCCCGTTCACCCCCCGCTTCGCTCGTTCAGACGGCGGCCGCCCGGCTGAAAGAGCAGGGCCGATCCAATCCCCGGCATCCCGGCGTGCTGGCGCAGATCATCGATCTCGGCTTTCCCTTCAACCTCTACGAACAAGCACCGCTGGTCGGGCGTGGCATCCCGGCGGTGACCCTGACGACGGAAGGCAACAGACCGTCCTCCTCGATCGCGGACACGCCGGACCGGCTCCACGTG
>JACDER010000170.1 GCA_013816275.1 Actinomycetota bacterium
GCCGAGCCGGACGTGGCGGCGGCGCCGGAATCGTGGCGCGCCCGGTCGGGGCATACAGCCTTCTGCGGACGGCAAGGTCTGCTTGCATCCGGCGGTCGACGTCAACCGGATCGTGCTAGGTGACCCAGCTCGCCGTCGTCGGCGGGGATGGCACCGCCTACGAGGTCGTGAACGGCGTGCTCGGCGCCGGCGGAGGCGAAGTCGAGCTGGCGGTCCTCCCGCGCGGGACCGGACGAGATTTCGCCCGCAGCCTGGGCTTGCCGAAGCGTTTCGACGACGCGGTGCAGGTCGCGCTGACGGGCCGCATCCAGACCATCGACGCCGGGAAGGCAACCTTCCACAACGGTGAGGCCCACAGTGATGAGGCATGGTTCGCCAACTTCGCGGGGGCCGGGATCAGCGGCGCGATCGCCCGCGACGCGAATGCGTCGTCGAAGGCCCTCGGCGGGCGCGCCTCGTTCCTGGTCTCGACCGTCAAGGTGTTCGCCGGCTGGAAGAGCGCCCGTGTCGCGATGCGCGTGGACGAGGAGTCCCGCAGCGGTCAGATGTTCGAGATCGTGGCGATGAACGGGCCGTACGCCGGGGGCGGGATGCGCATCGCGCCCGACGCCGTGATGGCCGACGGCCTCCTCGACTGCGTCATCTTCGGAGACGTGACGAAGCTCGACTTCCTGACCACCTTTCGCAAGATCTACAGCGGCCGGCACCTCTCCCACCCGAAGATCGAGCTCCTCCGAGGCTCGTCCGTGACCGTCGAGGCGGACCCACCGCTGCCCGTGGTCCTGGACGGCGAGCAGCCGGGAACCACGCCCGCACGATTCGAGATCGTGCCGCGGGCGCTCCGCGTGCGCGTTCCCGGTTAGGAGGTCTTCTTCTTGGACGCGGCGGTCGTCGTCAGCCGGCGCGGAGAAGGCTTCTTCGCTGCCTTCTCGAGCGCCTCGATGCGCTTCTCGAGCTCGTCCATCCGCTTCATGCGGTGCTGGAGCTCGTCGACCCGATCGCGCAGGCCGTTCAGCGCCTCGAGCATCTTCTTTCCCGCGGGGAGCTCTCCGACCTTTTGGAGCGCATCCTCGCCCGCGTCCCTGAGGCGGGTCAGCAGATCCTTGTTCTCCGTCTTCTTCTGAGTCATGCCCGGATTATGGCCGGATTCGGGAGATCGTGAACATCAGCCGGTAGCAGCCCTTTGTGTTCGCAGGCGGACAGGTGGAGCCCGCCAGGCTCGAATTCACCCGGTGCGTGCCCACGCTGGCCATCGGCGAGCGGAAATGCACGGCGAGGATCCCGGGCTGATCGTCGCTGGCGGTGTTGCCGACCTCGAGGATGTGCGGGCACGGCGGCACCGTTGCCTCGATCGAGTACGCGTTGCCGAGCGAGCCGAAGTCGCACTCCCGCGTCTGGACGAACAGCCGCCAGGGCTTGCCGTTCGCGACGTAGAGATCGATCGTCTGCTTGGAGTGGATCGTCTGGCCGCTCTTCGGATGGATGAGGATCGGGTTCCACGCCGTCCACACTCCCCCGGCGTCCACGTAGACGTTCCATTCGCCAGGCGACGTCGTGACCTGCCCGATCAGCGTCGACTCGTCCTTGGCGGGACAGTTCAAGTCGTAGGGCGGGCAGCCCGGATCCATCGCGCGCCGGACGAGCAGGTCGCGCAGGCGAAGGCGCAGGTGGACGGGCTTCGCCGCCGGCTTCACGGGCCGCCAGCCCACGAAGAACTGCTTAGCGACGGATCGAGTGGCAGGCACGGCTACTGAGATCCCGTCGGCGAGCTTCGTGATCGACGTCGAGGGCGATGGCCCTTGATTCACGACGCGATAGACGAGCCGAGCTTTCTGCGAAGGCTTCTCTCCCGCTTTCAGGACGAAGTTGTAAGGGCCGTGCAGACCGTCGAAGTGGAGGGGATGTGCAACGCATTGCTTGAAAGCGACGCGGTCGCCCTTGGTCTGGTTGGCGCAGATCGCCTGCGTGTCGGCCGGCGTGCCCTCGCTCGTGATGAAGAGATCGGCTTCTCTGTCGCCGGTCGGGCTGCGCGGGGACGCGCCGCCCGGGTTCCGCTCGACCCACAGAACGCGGAACGGATGGATCTCCGTGCGCTCGCCCGCCGCCGTGGTGTGGTCGCAGTCCCAGACCCAGGAGCCCGCGACCGAGACGCGATCGCCGCGGTCCGGCCAGGCCCACGTCGGGAAGGTCGCCGACTCCCGCTCGATGTGCAGCCGGGCCGTCTCCTCGCTCGTCCCTTCGAAGTTCCCAGTCCCGAGCAGGTTCTCGTACTGGGGGTCGGGCTTCACGTTGAAGGTGAAGTCGTAGGAGGTGTGCGTGAAGGGATCGTCGGTCCCGGTGGGCTCCGCCGCGCGCTCTGGCTGGTACTGCGAGTCGACCACGCCCGTCAGCATCTGGTTCGACGCGACGTCGCCCCCCACGTAGACCCAGTTCGGCACGTCGTGGGTCAGGATCGCGCCACGATCCCGGGTACATCCGTCGACGAGCGGCTGCGTGCGCGAATCGGGACCGCCCGCGGCGGGCGTGGCGGGACTTCCGGAGCCACGCGCCGCCAGCCCGGCGGCGGCGATCCCGGCGGCGCAGAGCGCGATCAAAATGGCGGCGCGGCGATTCACCGGTGCCCGATCTTCACAGGATCTTTACTGCGCCGTATCACTAACCTCCGAGACCAGCTCTAGTCTGAATTAACGTGAAGATCGTCGAGAAGAACGCTCACGAGCATACGCCGGTAACGACGGTGGTGCTCCTCCAGCGCAACGGGGTCCCGTACGAGGTCGAGCGGACGTTCTGCTTCTCCTGCCGTGAGGTGCTGGAGGAGCGTCCGGTCAAGCGGACCGCTGCCTAGCTGAGCCCCCGCCGGATCTGAGGATTCTCGCTAGTTCCGGCAACACGACTGCCGCGCTCTCTTCGATCCTGATCGCAGCGCTCCGGTCGACCGGCGTCGGGCCGACGTTGACGATCGCGACCTGGCCGCCGCCTTCGAGCGTCTCGTAGGGGAGGCCGGCCACGGGGAAGACCTCGAGCGACGAGCCCACTACGAGCAGCAGTCCGGCTGTGCGGGCGAGCGCGTAGGCACGCTCGGTCTCCTGCTCTGGCAGGAGCTCGCCGAAGAAGACAACGTCGGGCTTGAGCAGGCCCGCGCAGGACTCGCACCGCGGGGCCGTGCCGGGCCGGTCTCCGAGCATGCGGAGGACCCGATCGAGACCGTGCGACGCGTCGCAGTGCGGGCAGGTCGAGGTTCGGATGGAGCCGTGCACCTCGATGACCTCTCGGCTGCCCGCCCGCTCGTGCAGGAGGTCGATGTTCTGGGTGACGATCGCGCGAACGAACCCCAGCCCCTCTAGCTCTGCGAGGGCATGATGCGCCGGGTTCGGCTCGGCCTCCACCAGCATCGAGATCCGGGGAGCGTAGAAGCGCCAGACCTTCTCGGGATCGCTGCGGAACGCCTCGATCGTCGCGTACTCCATCGGATCGAACTCGGCCCACAGCCCGGTCGGTGATCGGAAGTCGGGAATCCCGGATTCGGTGGAGATGCCGGCGCCGGTCAGGACGACGCAGGGCTGATGGCGCCGCATCAGCCCGGCGAGCCGCGCAATCACTCTATCGTTGTCGTCCTGTGAGACCGCTGATCCTGTTCGGTGCGTTCGTCGGAGCCCTCGCGTTGAGCCTACCCGGGGCCCTGGCCGGCGGCGCCGCCACTCCCGGGGTGACGCCGACGTCGATCCTGCTCGGCGGGACGGCACCGCTCACCGGCCCGGAGACCGCCTACGCCCCGGTGGCACGCGGCGCGCAGGCGTACTTCGGTTACGTGAACGCGCACGGCGGGGTCTTCAAGCGCAAGATCACCTACAAGGTGCTCGACGACGCCTACGACCCGTCGAAGACGATCCAGGCGACCCGCGAGCTCGTCCAGCAGGACAACGTCTTCGCGATCTTCAACAGCATCGGGACCGAGCACGTCCTGGCGGTGCGGCCGTACCTGAACGCGCTCGGCGTGCCGCAACTGTTCGTCGGGAGCGGATCAGAGCTGCTGGCAAAGGAGCGGTCCAAGTACCGCTGGACGATGGGCTACCTGCCGAGCTTCGTCGGCGAGGGCGCCGTCTACGGCCGCTACATCGCCAAGCACATGCGGGGGACGACGATCGGCGTGCTCGCCGAGAACTCGGAGTACGGGAACGAGCTCGTCAAGGGCCTGAAGTCCGGCCTCAAGGGAAAGGCGCGGATCGTCGCCACCCGGACCTACGAGGTCACGGACGCCGACGTCAAGACGCAGGTGGACAGCCTGAAGGCCTCGGGTGCGAAGACGTTCATGATCTTTGCCCTCCCCAAGC
>JACDER010000171.1 GCA_013816275.1 Actinomycetota bacterium
TCATGCTCGGCGACGCGACGCTGTTCACGCGCGCAGACGAGGTCGACGAGGAGTGGTCGCTGGTCGACGCGATTGGCGCGTTCTGGCGTCGCGACAACCCCGTGTTCCCGAACTACGAGGCGGGGACGTGGGGGCCGCTCGCCTCGGACGACCTCATCCAGCGCGATGCGCGCTCCTGGCGCCGTTACTGACGTGACGGATACGACGCACGTCGACGAATGGCACGGCGACGACGTCTCGCTCGCCGACGTTCAGAAGCGCCTCGGCGCGATGCGCATCTCGGTCGCGGACGGGCACTCGGATCTCCGGACGAGCGTCATGACGCACACGGCCTGGGTGCCGAAGAACTGGCTCGACGCCGCCCGCGGCGCGCTCTCGGGCCTCGACGAGGCGCACCCCTCGCGCACGATCCTGCTCGTCCCCGATCCGGAAGCCGAGCGCGACGCGATCGACGCCAGCGTCTCGGTGTACTGCTTCGACCTCCCCGGCGAAGCCCGGCATGTCTGCTCGGAGGTCGTCGAGCTCCACCTCAGCGGAGCGCGCGCCACGTCGCCGGCGAGCGTGATCGAGCCGCTGCTCATCTCCGATCTTCCGGTCTTCTCGCGGTGGCGCGGACGGCCCCCGTTCGGCAGCCGCGAGCTTGAGCAGATGGTCCGCGTCGTCGATCGGCTGATCGTGGACTCGGGCGAGTGGGAGGATCTGCCCGCCGACTACGCCGAGCTCGCCGAGTGCTTCGATCAGACGGCCGTCTCGGACATCGCGTTCCGCCGCTCGTTGCGGTGGCGCACGATGCTGGCCGAGCTGTGGCCCGGAATCGCGGAGGTGCGCAAGCTCTCCGTGACAGGGCCGGAGGCGGACGCGCTCCTCCTCGCGGGCTGGTTGCGCTCGCGGCTCGACCGCAAGGTCGAGCTCGAGCACGAGGAGGCCGACGAGATACGCGGCGTGTCGGTGGACGGCGACCCGGCGACGCCCCCCCGCGGTGACCAGCCCGATCCGAGCCAGCTGCTGTCCTCCGAACTGGATCAGTTCGGGCGGGACCCCATCTACGAAGCAGCGGTGCGCGCGGCGTCGTGAATTCGCCTGCGAAGCTCGCCGCTGTCGGGGCCGTCGCGGCGGCGGTCGGAGGCGGGATCTTTGCCGAGATCTCTCTGGACGGGAAGCACGTCCCTAAGCCGTCCGCGAAGCTGCGGGCGCAGGTTCGCGGCCCGCGCGACGGCCCCGCGCACGGCCTCATGCTGCTGCCGCTCGCCGACCCGGACAGGCGCAAGCCCACGGCCTCGGTCGACCGCTAGCCAGGGCCTTCCAGGCGTTTCCGGCCCCGGGAAATCCCGTATGGTCGGACGATGGCCTCGGGCTGCGGCATCCCGCGCGGGGACGGGCGTCGTCCTGCTCGGGTCGGCTGGGGGTACGGCGCCGGCGTCGTTGGGCCGGCCGCGGCTCCGGTGGCCAGGGAATTCGACGCCTGTCGGCCATCCTGGTCGTTCCCCTCATCGGGGCGGCGCTCGAGCACGGCTATGGGCGCCTGGCGTTCCTCCTGCTCGCCGCCTATTGCGCGGCGGCGGGTCTCGCCAGCTTCAGACGCCGAGCAGACTGAAACCGACTGCGAGGACGCGCGCGTCGTCGCCCGTGCGTCCGACGAGCTGAAGCGACGCCGGCAATCCCTCCTCCGCAGGCCCGCAGGGAAGCGCGAGCGCCGGCCAACCGAGGGCGTCGAACGGGAATGTGAACCGGATGATGCGGTTGCGCAGAGCGTCATCGTCGGTCTGTCCGATCTCCGGAGCGACACACGGGAGCGTCGGGACGATCAGCAGATCGAGGTCGCCTAGGGTCTCGAGCGCCTGCTCGCGATAGGCCTCGCGTTTCCTCGCCGCTTCGTCGCGCTCCCGGTCGTCGATCGCCAGGCAGCTTTCGATCTTTCGAGCGACATCGGCCCCGTAGAGGTCGCGATTCTCGAGGAACAACTCGCGGTGAACATCGGCGACCTCGCCCATGAAACTGGGGCCCAAGCCCTCCGGCAGCGGGAAGTTGACGCTTCTCCTGTTCGGAAACTGCGCTGCCGCGGCCTCGATCCGCGCCCGGACGAGCGGGTCCGCCTCGTCGATCCAGGCGACCCCGACGGAGACGTCGTCGAAGGCCACCTCGGTGGGGCGGAAGCCGGGTGACAGCACCCCCATCATCGCGACGCATTCCCGGACCGTCCGCGCCATCGGCCCGGCGTGGTCCCAGCTCGGCGCGAGCGGAAAGCACCCATCGAGCGAGACCGCGCCGTACGTCGGCTTGAAGCCGACGATGCCGCAGCAGGCGGCCGGGATCCGGATCGAGCCGCCGGAGTCCGTGCCCAGCGCCACGTCGGCCAACCCGGCTGCGAGGGCAGCAGCGGAGCCTCCGCTCGAGCCGCCGGCGATCCTTCCCGCGCGGAGGGGGTTCGGGACAGTGCCGAAGTGCGGGTTCTCGGAGGTGATGCCGTAGGCGAACTCGTGCAGGTTGGCCTTGCCGACGTTGGCGTAGCCCGCGGCCTCGAGGAGCCGCACGGCCTCTGCCGTCTTCGTGGGCACGTGGTCGGCGAAGAGCGCGGAACCGTAGGTCGTCGTCAGGCCGGCGGTGTCGAAGAGATCCTTCACCGCCAGCGGGATGCCCGGGGCCGGCGTCTCGGGGCGCGCGATGAAGATCCCGTCGGTCATGCTTGCGGCCATGCGTGTCCGCGACCTTAACTGGATGCAGCTCGAGAGCTACCTCGAGGGCGACGACCGGATCGTGCTTCCACTCGGTTCGACCGAGCAGCACGCCTACTTGTCGCTCGAGACGGACAACCTACTGGCCGAGCGGATCGCCACGGAAGCAGCCGCGCCGCTGGGCGTTCCCGTGCTGCCGGTGCTTGCGTACGGCGTCACGCCACGATTCGCGGCTTATCCAGGCAGCCCCTCGATCGCCGAGGAGACCTACGTCCACCTGCTCTCCGATCTCGTCGGTTCCCTCCAGGGCCAGGGGTTCCGGCGGGTTCTGATCGTGAACGGTCATGGTGGGAACAGCTTCGCCGCCGAGCGGATCCTGCGCGACGGACTTCGCTGGCATGACTGGTGGCGCAGCGAGCGGATCCGCGCGATGGTCGATCAGATCGATCCTGCGGGGAGCCACGCCTCCTGGATGGAGAACTTTCCCTGGACGCGGCTGGCGGACGTGCCGCTTCCCTCCGGCCACAAAGCCGCGGTCGAGAGGCTCGACACGACCGACCCGGTCGAGTTCCGCCGAGCGGCCGGGGACGGCTCCTTCGGCGGTTTCTACGAGCGGCCCGACGAGGAGGTGCTGCGAATCTGGGAAGCGGGCGTGGCCGAAGTCCACGCTCTGCTCGAGGCCGGCTGGTCAGGTTGACGTCGGTCGCGCACTGATCGTCACGCTTCCGTCACAGACTCGTTTCCCACGCGTACGAGTTTCCTCGTTACGCTCGCAGTGGGGTGGAGGATGGTGGCCCCGCGGCTGACGCCGCGGGTGAGCTCAGTCCAGTGCGAGGTAGATGACCGCCACCAGGACTGTCCCTGTGAACAGCACCACGAAGACGCCGAACAGCGCCCACCCGAGCAGGGCGTTCTTCCGCTCGAGTTCGCGGTCGTGCTCCATCATGCGACCAGGGGATCGAGGGCCATCGCCACGAACAGCAGCGCCAGGTACGCGAGGGAGAAGTGGAACAGCAGCCGCGCCCGCGCGGGAGTCGTCCGGCCGGCGAGCCTCACGGCGAGCGCCACGAGCGCCACCCCGAGCGCGACCGCACACACGAGGTACGCGAGCCCGACGGTATGCCAGAAGAACGGCAGGAGCGTGATCGGCACCAGCGCGAGCGAGTAGAGCAGGATCTGCCGCGTCGTCGCCCGCTCGCCGCGAACCACGGGCAGCATCGGTATGCGGGCCGCCTCGTAGTCGCGCCGGATCAGCAGCGCGAGCGCCCAGAAGTGCGGCGGCGTCCAGAAGAAGACGATCAAGAAGAGAAACAGCGCTGGCACGGTCAGGCTTCCGGTCGCGGCCGCCCAGCCGACGAGTGGCGGCACCGCGCCGGCTGCGCCGCCGATGACGATGTTCTGCGGCGTTGAGCGCTTGAGCCAGCGGGTGTAGACGAGGACGTAGAACAGGTTTCCGACGAGAGCGAGGACGGCGGTCAGCAGGTTGACGAAGCTGGCGAGCAGCACGAACGAAAGCGCCGAGAGCGCAAGCCCGAACTCGAGTGCGTACGCGGCTGGGACGCGATCGGCGGCGACGGGGCGGCCCGACGTCCGCTTCATGGCGCGGTCGATGTCCTGGTCGAGCACGTGGTTGAGCG
>JACDER010000008.1 GCA_013816275.1 Actinomycetota bacterium
ACCCGCAGGACGGCGCACTAGGCCCGGGGACGTTGCCTGCGCCTGCGGCGAGGCTCGACCGGAGGGCCGAGGTCGAGCGTGGGCGTCGACGCGATCGGCGTCTCGCAGTGGGGGCACACCTGCCAGAGCGGCTCGAGCGGCGCCTTGCAGGTCTCACAGGCCTGCTTCAACTTGGTCGTGCAGACCGGACAGACGAGATACGTGGGGTCGACCCCCGCCCGGCAGACCGGGCAGCGCAGCTCATAGCGTGAGAGCCGCTCCTCCAGCTCCTTGATCTCGAGGTCACGCTCGCGAACGTCCTCCAGGTACTCGGGAGGCCGGAAGAGCATGTACACGAGCGTGCCCAGGAACGGCGGCACGAGCCCGAGCAGGGTGGCCATCGCCACGAGCCAGGGGTCCTCGATCCTCCTGCGCGCGTCCTTGTACACCCAGTACGCGACCGCGAGCCAGAAGATCGCGCCGAAGAAGATCAGCAGGTTCCGGATCACGTACCACGTGTCCGAGTGGAAGAAGCTGACCGCGAGAGCTGTCACAGGAAGAGCTTTCCGACGATGTAACCGACGAGGAACGACATCCCGACCACCGAGCCGACGATGAGCGCGGCGAACAGGAAGACGCCCAACCGATGCCGAAGCTTCATCTTCATGCTACGCGCGCCGATCGGACGGAGAGGTCGGCGAGGAGATAGAGCGAGCCGGTGACGAGCACAGGTGTCCCGAGCTCTCGCGCCCGCTCGACCGCCTGAACGGGGTCGACCACCGCCTCCACGTGCTCGAAGTAGGGCGTCGCGCGGCGGGCGAGCTCCCTCGGGTCGAGCGCGCGCGGATGGCTGGACGCGGTCGCGACGAGGGCCGGCGCGTGCCGCGCGAGCAGGCCGAGGATCCCGTCCACGTCCTTGTCGGTCAGGATCGACGCGGCGATCGCACCGAGTCGCGGAAGCTCCGGCTCGATGTGGCGCACGGCCTCCGGCGTGTGCGCGCCGTCCCAGAGCTCGTCCCCGCGCCACTCCAGGCGCCCGGGTAGCTGAACGTGTACCGGCGCGACCCGCCGGCCGAGGAAGGCCGAGGCGGCGGCAGCGGCGAGCGCCGCGTTACCGCCAGGCTCGACGATGACGCGCGCGGCGCCGTTCGCCCTCGCGAGGCCCTCCCACTCCGGCTCGCCGACGATCACGATCGCCCCGGGGCGGACGACCGCGAGCTTCTCGGCTGCGATCTGCTCCCGCGTGTCTCCCAGGACATCCGTGTGCTCGAGCCCGACGTTCGTGAGGACGACGAGCGGCGCGTCGAGCACGTTCGTGGCGTCGAAGCGCCCTCCGAGACCGGCCTCGACCGCCGCCACGTCCACACCCGCCTCCGCGAACTCGGCCAGCGCCGCGGCGGTCAGCACCTCGAACTGCGTCGCTCCCAGGCGTCCGGCCGCCGGCCGGACGCGCTCGATCGCGCGCTCGAAGTCCGCTTCCGCGCCGCCCACCCGGATGCGCTCGGGCCAGCCGGTCACGTGCGGCGAGTAGTAGCCGCCAACAAAGAGCCCCTGCGCGCCGAGCGTCTCCTCGATCGTGCGCGTCGTCGTTCCCTTCCCGTTCGTGCCGACCACGTGGATCGAGGGATAGGCGCGCTGCGGGTTCCCGAGCTCCTCGAGCAGGGCGACGATCCGGTCGAGCCCGAACCCGTCTTCCGGCCAGGGGCTCAGCGACTCGACGTACGTGGTCGCGCTCGTCCTAACCGCCGAGTGCATCGAGCTCGGCCCTGTACTGCGCGAGTTTGTCCTCCTCCGCCTCGACCACGTCGGGCGGCGCCTTCTTGCGGAAGCGCTCGTTCGCGAGCATCCGCTCGCCGCGCTCGACCTCCTTGCGCAGCCGCTCGATCTCGGCGGCGACGTCGCCCTGGCCGTTCTCGCGGGGCCGGACGACGGCCTCGAAGATCCGCTCGGCCTCGCCGGTCAGCCCCACGCGAACACCGCTTCGACGGTAGATGCGAGCCGCGAGCTGGATCTCGTCGAGCGCGTCGAGCGAGTCGGCGCAGCCGGGCCGGGGCTCGGGCCAGGGCGCCACGATCAGCCTGGTCTCGCGCTCCGGCACGTGCGACCAGATCTCCTCGGTCACGTGCGGCATCACCGGGTGGAGCAGCTTCAGCAGGCGCTCGAGCGCGGCCAGCGCGGTCGCGCGTGCGTCCTCGTCCTGCTCGTACAGGCGTGGCTTGATCGCCTCGGCGTACCAGTCGCAGAAGTCGTCGAAGGTGAGCCGGTACAGGAGCTTGACCGTAGCCGCGAAGTCGAAGCGCGCCAGGCACTCCTCGAGCTCGGCCCTGCCCGCGTCGAGCCGCGCCAGGATCCAGCGCTCCTCCAGATCGCGCGGCCTCTCGTCCGGACGCGCGTCCCCGGCGTTCTGCAGGATCAGGCGCGAGACGTTCCAGAGCTTGATCGCGAGCTTCCGACCCTCCTCGATCGAGCCGAAGGAGAAGCGCGGATCCTGGCTGGAGGTGACTTTGAGCAGCCCGTAACGCGTCGCGTCGGCCCCGTACGGCTCGAGCGCCTCCTCGGGGTCGATGACGGTGCCGAGCGTCCGGCCCATCCGACGGCCGTCCGGATTGAGCAGGTACGAGTGGATGACGACGTCGTGAAACGGGTCGGCGCCCATCAGCTCGAGCCCGGCGAACATCATGCGGGCGACCCAGAGGAAGATGATGTCCCGCGCGGTGGTGAGCACGTCGCCGGGGTGGTAGCGCGCCAGCTCCGGGGTCTGCTCCGGCCAGCCAAGCGTCGCGAACGGATAGAGGGCGGACGAAAACCACGTGTCGAGGACGTCGTCGTCCTGCCGGAGCTCGGCGGAGCCGCACTCCGCACAGGCCTGAGGCGTCTCCACGGCCACGGTGACGTGATCGTCCGGGCAGTACCAGACCGGGATCCGGTGGCCCCACCAGATCTGGCGCGAGATGCACCAGGGACGGATGTTCTCGAGCCAGTCGAGGCAGACCTTCGCGAAGCGCTCGGGCGTGAACCGGACGCGGCTCTCGCGAATCGCCGCAACGGCCATCACGGCGAGCTCGTCCATCGCGACCCACCACTGGAGCAGGACCAGCGGCTCGACGCGGGTCTTGCAGCGGTGACACCGGCCAACTGCGTGACGGTACGGCTCCTGTTTCTCGAGTTGTCCCCGCTCGCGCACCCACTTGAGCACCCGGTCGCCGGCCTCTTCCTGGCTGAGGCCGGCCAGCTCGCCCGCCTCCTCGTTCATCCGTCCGTCCGGGCCGATCACGCTCAGCTCGGGAAGCCCGTGCTCACGGCCGATCTCGAAATCGACCGGATCGTGGCCGGGGGTGACCTTGAGCGCACCCGTCCCGAACTCGGGCTCGACGCGCTCGTCCGCGATCACCGGGACGCGCCGCTCCACGAAGGGGACGATCGCCTCCTTGCCGACGACGGCGCGGTAGCGCTCGTCCTCCGGATGCACAGCCACCGCGACGTCGGCCAGGATCGTGGCGGGCCGCACCGTCGCGATGGTCAGGTCACCGGAGCCGTCAGCGAGCGGATAGCGGATGAAGGAGAGCGTGTCGTCGACGTCGTCGTGCTCGACCTCGAGATCCGAGAGGGCCGTCTGGTCGCGCGGGCACCAGTTCGCCATCCGGTTGTCGCGGTAGATCAAGCCGCGCTCGTAGAGGTGGACGAACCAGCGCATGACCGCGCGGTAGTAGCCCGCGTCCATCGTGAAGCGCTCGCGCCGGTAGTCGAGCGAGGCGCCGAGCAACCGGAACTGGCTCATGATCGTGCCCCCGTACTGCTCGAGCCACTCCTGCGCGTAAGCGTCGAAGCCTTCGCGGCCGAGGTCACGCTGCGTCCTGCCGTCCTTGGCGAGCTCCCGGCCGATGGCGGCCCAGGTGGAGATCCCGCCGTGGTCGTAGCCCGGCTGGAAGAGCGTGTTGAAGCCCCGCATCCGATGGAACCTGACGAGCGCGTCCTCGAGCGAGAGCTGGAGGCAGTGCCCGATCGAGAGCGAGCCGGAGATGTTCGGCGGCGGGTGCATGACCACGAACGTCTCTCCGGGCTCGGCCGGATCGGCCGCGTAGAGGCCCTCGGCCTCCCAGGTCTCCTGCCAGCGCGCCTCGACGGCCTTGGGGTCGTACAACGGCTCCATCAGGTTGATCTTACGGAGCGCTGTAGCGGTACCCCAGCTTGCGGATGTCCAGCAGCTGGGCGATCGTCGTCTCGATGCCGATGGTGCGGTAGGGCCACATCGTGTCGTTCAGGTTCTTGCCGTTGGGCAGGCCCGAGCGCGGCTCGTACACCTCGCCGTGGATCCGCTCCCATTCCGACCAGATCCGGTCGATGTTCGCGTGGTGCAGCCAGAAGACCGGGTCGTTCGGGGAAGCGTTCAGCACCATCGACCCCGCCCTCGGCTTCTTCCGCTTCAAGTCCCACGCGCCGCCCACCCACAGGTGGACGCGGTTGTGCATCTGCTGGGGGTCTTGGAGCGTGACCAGCGGGACGGTCGTTCCCTTGATGCACTTCATGCCCTTCGCGTGCCGCCAGCCCTCCAGGAAGTTGCGGAAGCTGTACTTGATGTTCGCCTTGATGTCGTACGGCGGGTAGTCGTAGCGCGGCCGCGCGAGCGCCTCGTTCACCTGCTCGGCCGTGGGAAGCGTCGTGGCGATCGACGAGCCCAGGTCGCGGACGAGGTACCGGCGCTGGTACGGGTCGTTCAGCTTCGGGCCGAGCACGTTGAACCTCCACTTCCCCTTGCGCAACGGCCCGGTCGTGACCGCGTAGCCGTGCTTGGGATCACCCCCGCCGCCGAAGAAGTCCGGGCTGAAGACGGCGGCAGTCGCGTTCGGGTCGGTCCAGTCCCAGTACGGAATGGTGATCGGCTTGCCGCTCACCTTGCGCAGCGCGTTCTCGAACAGCATCAGCAGCTTGCGGTGCCAGGGGAGGAACGACGGCCACATGTGCGCCGCGTCGATCTGGCAGTCGAACGCGTTCGTGTGCCACCAGACGAACTGGTCGTAGTAGCTGAGCTTCGGGTTCCACGGCGACGGCCTGTGCTTCAGCTTCAGGATCGCGTCGACGAAGTCGCGCTTCTCCTGCTCCGTCAGCTGCGTGACGTCCTTGCGGACGCGCAGCTCCGGCTGGTGGGCCTTCTTGCTCCCTCCGCTGCAGCCGGCGGCTACGACGAGCGCGAGCACGAGCGGGATGACGAGGAAGCGTCTCAGGGCGCCGCGTACGTGTAGCCGAGCTTCGAGATGTCCAGCGTGTCCTTGATCGTCATCTGGATCCCGACGTTCCGGTACGGCCACATCGTGTCGTTCAGGTTCTGCCCGCGCCGCTGCCCGGAAACCGGCTGGTACTGCTCCCCGTGGAGCGCCTCCCACTGGCTCCAGATCCGGTCGATGTTCGCGTGGTGGAGCCAGAAGACCGGGTCGTTCAGGGACGTGTTCAGGGTCATCGTCCCGGAGTACGGCTTCTTCGAGCCCTTCGGCCACACGCCCCCGATCCAGAGGTGCACCGCGTTGTGCATCGCGTGCGGCGCGCCCTTCCGCGTCACGACACCCATGAGCCCGTCCTCACAGGTCATCCGCTTCACCCAGCGCCAGCCCTCCAGGTAGTTGCGGAAGCTCTCGCTCGGGTTGGACATCGCGTCGTAGGGGCCCACGTCGTACTTCGACCGGCCGAGTGCGCGGGCCACCTGGTTGGTCGTGGGGAGGTTGCGGCGGACGAAGGTGCTGAAGTTGCGGACGAGGTAGTGGAAACCCCACGGGTCATTCGCCTTGGGATCGACGACGTTCAAGCGCCACTTGCCCTTCCGGAACGGGCCGTTCATGACCGCGTAGTTCTTGGACGCGACGCCCATCCCGCCCATGAAGTCGGGCGCGAAGACGGCCGCGGTCGAGTTCGGATCCGTCCAGTCCCAGTACGGAATGGTGATGTTCGGGTTCCCGCTCACCTGGCGCAGCGCGTTCTCGAACAGGAGCAGGAACTCGCGGTGCCACGGCAGGAAGGCCGACGACATGTGCGCGGCCCCGATCGTGCAGAGGAACGCCTGCCGGTGCCACCAGACGAACTGGTCGTAGTAGCTGAACTTGGGGTTGTACGGGGACGGCGTCGCCTTCAGCTTTAGGATCGCGTTGACGAAGTCGGCCTTCTCCTGCGGCGTCAGGTCCTTGACGTCTTTCCGGACGAGCAGCGTCACCGGTGCGGTGGGGCTGGCGGCGGGAGCGGCCAGGGCGCCCACCGCGGCGAGGAGAACGACGAGGAGGACTACCCGGCGCATCGGGGGCGAGTGTAGAACTCTCAGCGGCCGGCGGCGTAGCCCTGCATTCCGCGCGGGTTCGCGGCGGCCTTGAACTGCCGGTCCTCGCGCGCGACCGCGGTGACGCGGCCGAGCGACCACGGGGCGGCGACGGTCACGTCGTGGCCACGGCGGCGCAGCTCCTCGATCGTGTCCTCTCCGAACCGCTCCTCGAGCGTGAGCGAGCCGAGCTTGACCCCGCGTGGATAGAACGAGGCCGGAAAATGGTGGGTCTGGAACTCGGGCGCGTCGATGGCGGCCTGCAGGTCGAGCCCGAAGTGGACGTGGCGCAGGAAGACGTGCAGCGACCACTGGTCCTGCTGGTCTCCTCCGGGCGTCCCGAATGCCAGGTACGGCTCGCCGCCTCGCAGTGCCAGGCCGGGCGACAGCGTCGTGCGCGGGCGCTTCCGACGAGCGAGTGACGACGGCAGTCCTTCCTCCAGCCAGAACATCTGCGCCCGCGTACCGAGCGGCCAGCCGAGCGCGGGGAGGGTCGGTGATCCGTCGAGCCAGCCGCCGCTCGGGGTCGCGGAGACGAGGTTCCCGAAGCGGTCGGCGACGTCCAGGTGCACGGTGTCGCCTGCCAGCGTCGGCTCCCCGGAGCCGAGCGTCGGCTCCGCCTCCACCAAGCGGGGCATCCGCCCGAGACCGGGACGCAGCTCGAGCGACGCGGTCTCTTCCACGAGCCGGCGGCGCTCGTCGTTGTACTCCCGGGAGAGGAGCAGGTCGAGCGGGACGTCGGCGTCGCCGTAGAGCGCGTCGCGGTCCGCGAAGGCGAGCTTGGCGCACTCGGTGACCGTGTGCACGAGCTCGGCCGGGCTCATCGCCGCCAGGTCGAAGCCTTCGAGGAGCGCGAGCTGCTGCAGGAAGACCGGGCCCTGGCCCCACGGTGCCGTCTTGCAGACCGTGTAGCCGGCGTAGTCGTAGGTCGCCGGCGGCTCGAGCGTGGCCTGCCAGGCGCCGAGATCGTCGCCGGTAAGGAGCCCGCCCTGCTCGCGCGAGAAGCGGTCGATCTCCTCCGCGACGAAGCCTTCGTAGAAGAGCTGACGGGCGCGCTCGATCTCGTCCTCGCGCGAGCCGCCGCGCGCCTCGTCGCAGATGCGCCGGTAGGTGGCGGCGAGCTGCGGGTTGCGGAAAAGCGTGCCGGGCTTCGGCGGCGGCAGGTAGAGCTCGGCCGAGGCCGGCCACTCGCGCAGGAGCTCCTCCACCCGCTCCACGGTCGCGGTGATCCCGGGAACGACCGGGTAGCCGCCCTCCGCGTACCCGATCGCCGGCTTCAGGACCTCGTCCAGCCGCCAGGTCCCGAAGTCGCGCAGGAGCAGAAGCCAGCCGCCGAACGCGCCCGGGACACAGGCAGCGAGCACGCCGACGCCGGGAACCAGGTCGTGGCCGAGCTCGCGGAAGCGCTCGATCGTCGCCGCGGCGGGCGAGACCCCTTGCGCGCACAGCACGAGCGGCTCCTCGCGCTCGGCGCTCCAGAAGACGGCGGGGAGGTCGCCACCCGGCCCGTTCAGGTGCGGCTCGACGACCTGGAGCGTGAACCCGGCGGCGACCGCCGCGTCGAAGGCGTTCCCGCCGCGCTCGAGCACGGACATCCCGACGGCGGACGCAAGCCAGTGGGTCGAAGCGACCATGCCGAACGTCCCGCGCAGCTCGGGGCGAGTCGTGAAATTGCTCAACGGATCACAGCTCGGTCGGGCCAACGACGAAGCCGAGCCGATCGCACGCGCGGCGGAGCCGAGCGTTGAGCGTAACGAGTCTGCAGTCGAGCAGCTGAGCGAGCGCGACGTACTCGGCGTCATACGTCTTGGCCCAGCCGAACTCCTCGGCAAGCTGCCAAGCCTGGGGGCCGAGCCTTACGTGCGCTCGCGACCGAACCGGGGCACTTTCGAGCCGTGCATGCGCGGCTTCGGCGAGCGCACGCGAAGCCTCACCGCGCCAGAGCGCCTCGTGGAGCGCGTTCCGCGCCTCCGCCCACATGAACGGCGGAGCCACGAGTTCCTCCCGTGCGTAGTGATCGAAGCCGACTTCGCTGCCGCAGGCCCAGACCACGACGTTCGCGTCGACGACGAGCACTCAGTGGCTCTCGCGCGACCGACGGACGATCCGAACCCAGTTGGGCATCGGCTCCCCCGTGATCGTCTTCTCCCACGCCGGAGGGAGCGGCAGCATTTCGTTCTCGTCGACGAGCGCTGTCTCGAGATCGTCTTCCTCGATTACGTGCTGAGTGCCGATCTTGCGGGCTCTCAGCTTCCCCGAGCGGATCCAGCGCCGGATCGTCTCGGGGTTGCGGCCGGCCCGGCGCGCAGCCTCAGGGACCGTCAGCATGTAGTTGAATACTACTACAGGCTGAAACGAGCCTACGCCGACTCTTCGGACGCTCTTCCTGCTCGTCGGCGACGTCGGCGCCCGCGCTCGTCACCAGCGTCGGCGAGATGCTGCCCCGCTCCTCACATCGCTCAGGCGCAATCGATGCGCTTGCACAGGCAGCACAGCGACGCACCGTCGCCAGTAGGTTCAGAGACCGACGAGGTGGGCTGCGGGGTACAGCTTACCGGCGGCCCAAAGGCTCCTTCCGCAACTCCAGAAACGCCTCGGCCGCCTAGATGGTTGATGCCACGATCTCGCGCGTGCGGCTGCGCGATCTGGCACGCCTGGGCCGCTCCGGCCCGGCTGCGGCCGGCGGAGCCGGCCTCCGCCGAGCCTGCGCTTCGCCGAGCCGGCCACTCACCGATGCTGCCGGCATCGGCGAGCGTCCGCCTCGACGCCCCAGACGCACCAGCTCGCGCCCCGCAGTCGGCGATCTCATGGCATCACCCATCTAGTCGCGTCAGGCCCGGTCCAAGTTGCGCGGATGGAGAGGCAGTGCGGGGGCCGCTTCCTACGGATCCGTGCAAGTGTGGGACGATTGAATGCGAGTTCGCGATCGTCACAGCGCCCTTCGAAACGATTCTTCCCGGGCGACCGTAGATGTGCATGGTGCTCCCCTCCGACCTGTCAATCCACGGGAGGTCGCCGGCGCTGCTTGGGTTTCGGCGCTAGGCCGATTCTTCGACGAGCTCTTCCTGCTCGTCGGCGACATCGGCGCCTGCGCTCGTTACGAGCGTCGGCCGCTGATGCTTCGAGATCGTCTCCTTGGTGATGACGCACTTCGAGACGTCGGTGCGGGAGGGCAGCTCGAACATCACGTCCAGCAGCGCGTCCTCGATGATCGATCGGAGGCCGCGCGCACCGGTCTCGCGCTCGAGCGCGTGGTCGGAGATCTCCCAGAGCGCGTCCTCGGTGAAGACGAGGTCGATCGAGTCGTAGTTGAAGAAGCGCTGGTACTGCTTGACGAGCGCGTTCTTGGGCTCGACCAGGATCTGCACGAGATCCTCTCGCGTCAGCTGGTGAACGGCGGAGACGACTGGGAGACGGCCGATGAACTCGGGGATGAGGCCGTAGTGGAGGAGATCCTCCGGCATCACGTCCGAGAGGAGCTCGGCGTTCTCGGGCGCGCGCTTCGAGCGGACGTGCGCGCCGAAGCCGATCGCGTTCTTGCCGATCCGCTTGCCGACGATCTTCTCGAGGCCGGAGAACGCGCCGCCGCAGATGAACAGGATGTTCGTCGTGTCGATCGAGAGGAACTCCTGGTGCGGGTGCTTGCGGCCTCCCTGCGGCGGCACCGAAGCGACCGTGCCTTCCAGGATCTTCAGGAGCGCCTGCTGCACGCCCTCGCCGGAGACGTCGCGCGTGATCGACGGGTTGTCCGCCTTGCGCGCGATCTTGTCCACCTCGTCGATGTAGATGATCCCGGTCTCGGCCTTCTTGATGTCGAAGTCGGCGGCCTGGATCAGCTTGAGCAGGATGTTCTCGACGTCCTCACCCACGTAACCGGCTTCGGTCAGCGCGGTCGCGTCGGCGATCGCAAACGGGACGTTGAGGATGCGCGCGAGTGTCTGCGCCAGGAGCGTCTTCCCACAGCCGGTCGGCCCGAGCAGCATGATGTTCGACTTCTGCAGCTCGACCTCGCCGTCCTCGGCCTGCGCCATCTGCACCCGCTTGTAGTGGTTGTAGACGGCCACGGCCAGCGTGCGCTTGGCCTCTTCCTGTGAGACGACGTAGTCGTTCAGGACGGCATAGATGTCACGCGGTCGTGGGAGGTTCTCGAGATCGAGCTGCGGCGGCGAGGTGAGATCCTCGTCGATGATCTCGTTACAGAGGTCGATGCACTCGTCGCAGATGTAGACGCCTGGCCCGGCGATCAGCTTCTTGACCTGCGGCTGGCTCTTCCCGCAAAAACTGCAGAGAAGCTGCTCGTTGCCGTCCGATGCTCGCGCCATATGTGCTTGCCCCCGCTTCCCTGTTACCGGTGCGTGACGACGGTGTCGATAATGCCGTAATCCTTGGCCTCTAGCGCGGTCATGAAGTAGTCGCGCTCCATGTCCTTGGAGACCTTCTCCAGAGGCTGCTCGGTGTGGTGGCTGATGATCTCTTCCATCTTCCGCTTCATGTTGATCGTCTCTCGCGCCTGGATCTCGATGTCGGTCGCCTGTCCCTGGAAGCCACTCGACACCTGGTGGATGAGGATCTTGGCGTTCGGCAGCGCGAGCCGTTTCCCTTTCGTGCCCCCTGCAAGAAGGAGTGCGCCCATCGACATCGCTATGCCGACGCAGATGGTCTGAACGTCGGGCTTGATGTACTGCATCGTGTCGTAGATCGCGAGGCCGGCGTAGACGGAGCCGCCCGGCGAATTGACGTAGATGAAGACGTCCTTGTCGGGGTCCTCGGACTCGAGATGGAGGAGCTGCGCGATGATCAGGTTCGCGATCTGGTCGTCGACGGGCGTCCCGAGGAAGATGATCCGCTCGTTCAGCAGGCGGGAGAAGATGTCGAACGAGCGCTCGCCGCGCGACGTCTGCTCGATCACCATCGGAATCAAAGGACTCATACGGCTGGCTCCTTGCTCGAGGGGGTCCACAACTTCGTATCGCCGGGGGCTTTCTCCTGCTCCGGCGTCCACAGCTTGTCACGCGCTTGCGCAAGCTCGACCGAGATCGGCTTGACGTCGGCCACGACCTGGTCGAGCGCCTTGCGCAGGCGCAGGTCCTGGCGGACCTGGTTGGCGACCTCGGAGGCGAGCACCTTCTCGATGGTCTCCTGGTCCTCGCCCTGCTCCCGCAGAATCTCGGCAATCTCCTCGTCGCTCACCTCGACGCCGAGATCGTCGGCGATCGCTTCGAGGACGAGCTCGCCGGCGATCGAGCCGGCCGCCTGGGCGACGATCCGCTCCTCGACCTGCTCCGCCGTCTGGTTGGTCAGCGCCAGGAAGTTGTCGAAGCCGAGCCCCCGGCGCTCGAGCGACTCGAGCAGCTCGCGGAGGAGCCCGCTCGCGCGCTGCCGGACGAGCTCGGGCGAGAGCTGAACCTTCGACTCGCGCACGAGTGCGCCGAGCGCGGCGGTCCGGAACTCGCTCTCGACCGCGTCCTCGAGTTGCTCGCGCAGGCGTGTCTCGATGTCGGTACGCAGCTCTGCGAGGCTGTCGAACTCGCTCGCCGCGCGCGCGAGCTCGTCGTCGAGCTCGGGCAGTTCCTTCTCCTTGATCTCCCTGAGCGTCGCCTCGACCGTGTCTCCGTCTCCGTACGAGATCTGCTTCGTCTCGCCGACGGACATGCCCATGAGGCCGGCCTCGATCTCGGGCAGCAACCTCTGCGAGCCGAGCTCGACGACGTAGTCGCGCTCACTCTGGCCGTTCTGGATCAGGTCGACGACGATCGTGTCGCCCTCCTGCGCCGGCCGCCCCTCGACCGGGATGAGCGCAGCCGCGGTCTCGCGGAGCGCCTCGAGCTCCTGGTCGATCAGCTGCTCGGGAACCTCGGGCTCGGCCCGCGGCACCTCGAGCTCCTTCCAGTCGGCCACTTCCGGCCTCGGCTGGACGGCGACCGTGGCAGTGAAGCGAAAGCTCTCGTCCCGCGATTCGGGCAGCTCGTACTCGTACTCGGGCTGCGCGATCGGGCGCACGTTCTCGCGCACGGCGGCATTGCGAAACCAGCCGCCTATGTGACTCTCGACCGCGTCGGCGTAGAGACGCTCCTTCCCGACTCTCGCGAGCAGGACTTGCATCGGGACCTTGCCCTTCCGGAAGCCCGGGATCTTGAGACTCACGGCAAGATCGGACGCCGCGTGGTCGATCGCGTGTTGGACGTCGCCGCTCGGAACCTCGACCTCGAGGCGAACGCGGTTGTCGGGCAGCTCCTCGACCAGCGTCTGCACCCGGCCTATCTAAGCAAAGGCGCTAGGGCTGACCGCCAGCGCGCTATTGCTTCGGGCCGATGAATTCGTCCAGGCGCACCACAGCGGCTTTGCTGTAGATGGCGATCTGCTTCTCGCTTGCCCGCGTGAAGTGAACACCCACCAAGGTGCAGGCTGAGGCAAAGAGCTGAAGGATGTCCTCTGAGCGGTTTGAGAAGGCGTAACGAGGAGCGCGGCGTACGTATGACCCCTTTCGCTCGGTCGCGATGATTCGGCAGCCGTCGCTGTGGATGAGGCCGCGAAGGAATGGTTGCGGACGAACATTCACCAGTTCCTGCTGCCAGCGAGCGAGTTCGATCGTCCGAAGATGTTTGCGACCTGGCCCATGCTGGGGGAAGAGACACGGCCAGTGCTTCCAGTATGAGGACACGTCGAAGGTGCGCTGATCGCGCCGCCGGTAGAGGCTCACTCGCTTGTTCGGCCTACAATTCCCACGGAGTCAGCGCACTCAGCAACGATCATGGGGTAGACGGCGTCGAGGGTTATGCGAAGCCGATAGACGCCGCGGGGATGCGCAGAGATGCAGCCATCCCCGAGATAGAGCCCGAGCAGGTACGCGTATGCCGGTCCGTCTAGGGCTGAGAAGTCGTGAAGGCATGGCAGGCACATCGAGCGTTCAGCAGGAACCCTCCCGTAGCTCCAGTCCCGGACCGTCGAGCGGGGAATTCCGATCGCTCGCGCAGCCTCAGTAGGGGTCTGTCCGCCCGAGAGCAGCGCCAGCGCTCGAACCACCTCATCCCGGCTCCGCATTTGTTGTCAATATAGACAACCTATCGGACAGGACTAGACTTCTCAACGACGCGCGGGCGTGGTGAAACTGGGAAACACGCCGGTTTTAGGGGCCGGTGCTCGCGAGAGCTTGAGGGTTCGAGTCCCTCCGCCCGCATCGAAGGGTTTGGTCAACCGGCCGTGATGGCACAAACGATGCATGGCTGACCAGGCACAGCGCGAGCAGGAGAGCCGCGAGACCGCCGAGGACAAGTTCCACGAGCTGTCCGACCGCGAGAGCGACGAGCGTGAGCGGCTGGCCTCGGAGCTGAAGGAAGTGGAACCCGAGGAAGACGAGTGAGG
>JACDER010000172.1 GCA_013816275.1 Actinomycetota bacterium
CATCGAGCAGCCGAACGGATCGCTGGTCACGCGCACCTCACCTAGCATGCTCGGTCGTGCGATCAAGCCGCAGACCGCTGCGGACCTGACCTCGATGATGCAGGCCGTCGTCACCGGCGGCACCGGACAGTCCGCTCAGATC
The DNA here is from genome assembly GCA_013816275.1 of Actinomycetota bacterium. Taxonomy (GTDB): domain Bacteria; phylum Actinomycetota; class Thermoleophilia; order Gaiellales; family Gaiellaceae; genus JACDER01. The sequence continues at coordinate 143 of JACDER010000172.1, forward strand.
TCCGGCGTCTCGGTGGCCGGCAAGACCGGAACGGCCGAGACGGGCAACAGCGGCGTCAACACGACCTGGTTCATCGCCTTCGCGCCGGCCGACCATCCGCGGATCGCGATCGCCGTCGTGCTCCAGAACCAGACCGGCTACGGAGGCTCGACGGCCGCCCCGATCGCGAAGACAGTGATGGAGGCCCTCCTCAGTAATCCCTAACCTGTAACGAAACAGCATGGCCGTCACCGACACCCTGATCGACACGCTCTTCGACGGGCGCTATCGCATCGTCCGCAAGCTCGGGACCGGCGGGATGGCAAACGTCTACCTGGCCGAGGACCAGGAGCTCGGCCGGAGCGTTGCGATCAAGATCCTGGACGACCGCCACGCCGCCGACGAGCAGTTCGTGGAGCGCTTTCGCCGCGAGGCCAAGAACGCCGCCTCGCTCTCTCATCCGAACATCGTCTCGATCTACGACCGCGGCGAGGCGGAGGGCACCTACTACATCGCAATGGAGTACCTGGACGGGCGCACGCTCAAGGAGCTGCTCGTCCGGTTCGGGCCTCCCCCGGTGAAGATCGCGATCGGCTATACGCGGCAGGTCCTGTCCGCGCTCAACTTCGCCCACAGGTACGGGCTCGTCCACCGGGACATCAAGCCGCACAACGTGCTGGTCGACTCGGGCGGGCACGTGAAGGTGACCGACTTCGGGATCGCGCGCTCGGAGTCGAGCCAGATGACCGAAGCGGGCTCGATCATCGGCACCGCGCAGTACCTCTCGCCCGAGCAGGCGCGCGGGGCGCCGGTCGACAAGCGCTCGGACATCTACTCGGTCGGCATCCTCCTGTACGAGCTGCTCACCGGCTCGGTTCCGTTCACGGGCGACACGCCGGTGGAGATCGCGATGAAGCACCTGTCCGCGATCCCGGAGGCGCCGTCGAAGAAGCGCGCCGAGGTGCCGCGCGGTCTCGACCTCGCGGTCATCCGCGCGCTCGCCAAGGATCCCGCCGAGCGCTACCAGAGCGCGGAGGAGATGGATGCGGAGCTCGCCCGCATCGAGCAGGGCCTGCGGGTCAGCGACGAGACCGCGGACGCCGCCACGGCGGTGCTGGCGGGATCCGGAATCGACACGACGGCGGTGCGCAAGGCGCCCGTCGTCACCACCGGTGCGTACCGTCGTCCGCCGTATGGCGACTACCCGCAACCTGTGAGGAGACGCCCCCGCTGGCCCTGGCTGCTCGCCCTCCTCGTGCTGATCGCCGCGGGCGTGGGGACGTTCTTCCTCGTGGACTTCGTTCGCCATCAGGCGGAGGCGAACAAGCTCGTCACCGTCCCGTTCGTCGAGAGCCAGGTCGAGGCGCTCGCGGTCGAGCACATCCGCGAGGCCGGATTGAAACCGAACGTCCAGCGCGAGCCGAGCGCGGACATTCTCAAAGGGAAGGTGATCAGGCAGGAGCCCGGTCCCGGGGAGAAGATCCCGCGCGGCAACAAGGTGACGATCTACGTCTCCCAGGGGCCGCCGCAGGTCGCGGTCCCGAACGTCGTCGGCATGTCGCAGTCCGAGGCCGAGTCCTTACTCCAGTCCAAGAAGCTCCAGGCCGACGTGCATACGGTTCCGAACGACCAGCCGGAGGGGACGGTGGTCGCCCAGAGCCCGAATCCCGATTCGCTCGTGGACGAGAACACGGTCGTGCGGATCAACATCGCGACCGGGCCGCAACCCGTGGGTGTTCCCAACGTGGTCGGACAGTCGTACGGCGACGCGCTGGCCGCACTGCAAAACCTCGGCTTCGCCGTTCGCCGCCAGGACGTCCGGTCGAACGAGCCGGCGGAAACCGTCACCGACCAGTCGCCCCCGGCGAACAGCGCCCAGCCTCAGGGCTCGACCGTGACGCTCAAGGTCTCGAGGGGGCCGTCGACGACCGCCGTGCCAGACGTGACCGATCTCGACCAGGACACCGCGACGGCGACGCTACGATCGGCCGGGTTCCAGGTCGCGATTCAGGAGAGGGACACGTTCGATCCGGCCCAGGACGGGATCGTCCTCAACCAGACTCCGCGCGGGGGCAAGCAGGCCGACATCGGCTCCACGATCACGATCGTCGTCGGCGTGCTCGTGGAGCAGCCGACCGATACGACGCCGACGACGCCGACCGAGACGACCACGACCACGGTCACCCCGTGAGCTCGCGCAACGGGAGAGTGCGCGTCGCCGTCGTGATGGGCGGACGTTCGAGCGAGCACGAGATCTCGCTCGCCTCGGCGCGCTCGGTACTCGCGGCGCTCGATCCCGAGCGATACGAGGCCATAACAGTCGCGATCGATCGCAAGGGACATTGGGAGCTGGGTAGCGGCGAGCAGCGCGAGTTACCCGCCGGGAGCGCGGCCGAGACGCTCCCCGTCCCGACCGAGTCGGTCCCCGCCACCCTCGGCGACGTGGACGTCGTCTTCCCGATCCTGCACGGCCCCTTCGGGGAGGACGGGACGGTTCAGGGCCTGCTCGAGCTGGCGGGCGTGCCGTACGTCGGCGCAGGGGTCGCAGCCTCGGCGCTCTGCATGGACAAGGACCTCTTCAAGTCGGTCATGCGCGACCACGACATCCCGGTCGCGCGAAACGTCACGGTGCGCGAGGGCGACCCGATCGAGAACCCGTTCGGGTATCCGGTCTTCGTCAAGCCGGCGCGGCTGGGCTCGTCGGTCGGGATCTCGAAGGCGTTCTCGCCCGAGGAGCTGGACGCGGCGGTGGAGCTCGCCTTCCAGCACGACGAGAAGGTGTTGATCGAAGAGTTCGTCCCGGGGGTCGAGGTCGAGTGCAGCGTGCTCGGCAACCGCAACCCGATCGCGTCGCTCCCCGGCGAGATCGTCTCCCACGGCTTCGACGGAGCGGACTGGTACGACTTCTCGGCCAAGTACGAGGAGGGCGGCATGGATCTGATCGTTCCGCCGCGCATCCCGCCCGAGGCCATCGCGCGCGTGCAGGAGCTCGCCGTCCGCTCCTTCGTCGCCAGCGAATGCGAGGGCATGGCGCGGGTGGACTTCTTCGTCCGCGAGAGCGGCGACGTGGTCGTGAACGAGCTGAACACGATCCCCGGCTTCACCGCAACGAGCGTGTACGCGGAGCTGTTCGAGAAGTCCGGCATCTCGTATCCGGAGCTGCTCGACCGGCTCATCCAGCTCGCACTCGAGCGCCACGAGCGGCGCGCGCGCCTGCGCTTCTAGGCGCAAGTAACAGTCTGTTACGAAGAACGGGCCTTCACCTCGTAGACATTGGCCGGGCCGATCACCTGCGTGATCCAGAGCGCGAAGTAGCGCGCCGGCACGTTCCTCACGACCCTGAAGACTGTCCGCCCATCGACCGCGAGCGTGGCCGATGCGAGCTTGCTGACGGAATCTTGCGAGGAGCCGGTCTGGATTCGAGCCTTGAGATCAGCGCCCGTCGCATTGACGACGATCTCCTTAGGCGACACCGGGCGCCCCGCATCGAACACGATGCCCACACCGGGTTTCAACGCGTGGAGATTCTGGTAGCTCTCGGACGTCCAGGACGTGGACGGGTCACCGTCGGTCACGTTCGGGATCGCGTCGTCGTTCTCTGTCCCGTCTCCGTATGGATCGTAAGTGGCGATCGCACGGAGCTCGATCGGGCCCGACGGGGTCGGCTTGCCGCTCTTCGTCACGTCCCGGAAGATGAAGAGACCGGCGGCAATTGCGCCCAGCGCCAGGCCGGTGAGGACGAGGACAAGCGGCCACGCGCGGCGCCGGCGCCGGTGGGGAACCACTTCGCGCTCTTGAACGATGGGCCCACGGATGATCGCGGTCGCCTCCTGCTCTCCGCCCTGGCCCACCTGTTCCAGGCAGGCCTCGAGCTCCTCGACGAACGCGTCCATCGAGGCGAAGCGCCTGTCGGGATCCTTCTCGAGCGCGCGCTCGACCGCCGCCACCAGACGAAGCGGGAGCTCGGGCCGCTTCTCGAGCAGGCCCGGAACTGGATCGTTGACGTGCCGCATCGCAACGGTGACGAAGTTGTCGCCCGGGAACGGCACGTCTCCGCTCAGCAGCTCGTAGAGGACTGCGCCGAGCGCATAGACGTCGCTCTGCGCGTCCGCCCGCTCGCCCTTCGCCTGCTCGGGTGCGATGTAGTGACTCGTGCCGACGACCGATCCCGTCGTCGTC
>JACDER010000173.1 GCA_013816275.1 Actinomycetota bacterium
GACGAGGATGAAACGGAACGCGCTCTGCCAGCGCTCGAGTGCCTCCGGAAACCGCTCCAGGACGTCGACGGTCAGCATGAGCATGTCGTCGAAATCGACCGCATTCGAGCCGAAGAGGCGCCGCTGGTAGAGCTCGTATGTCTCCGCGACCGTCTGGTCGTAGAAGGACGCGATCCGGGACTGGTACTCATCCGGCCCGATCAGCTGGTTCTTCGCACGCGAGATCTGGTTGTGGATCCCACGCGGGACGAACCGCTTCGGGTCCTTCTCGAGCTCCTCGAGGCAGAGCTTGACCAGGCGCACCTGGTCGGCCTGGTCGTAGATGGTGAAGTTCGAGCGGTAGCCGAGTTGCGGCGCCTCGCGCCGGAGGATCCGGCCGCAGGCCGCGTGGAAGGTGAGGATCCAGAGGCCTCTGGCGGCAGGCCCGAGCAGAGTTTCCAGCCGGTTGCGCATCTCGCCTGCCGCCTTGTTCGTGAAGGTGATCGCGAGGATCTCCGACGATTTGATCCCGTGCGCCGCGATCAGGTGGGCGACTCGATGGGTGAGGACGCGCGTCTTCCCGGAGCCCGCTCCGGCGATGACGAGCAGCGGGCCTTCGGCGTGCAGAACGGCCTCCCGCTGAGCGGGATTCAAGTCCGCCAGGTACTGCTCAGGGGACAGGACGGCCATCCAGCGATGCTAGCGGCGCGCGAGGCTGGCGAGAACCGCGAGCACCAGGACGGCAACGACCGCGCTGAACGCGATCCCGGCTGTCTTCAACCCGAGCCCCTCGGCCGCCACCCCGATGCCGATCACCGGCAGCGAGAGGCCGACGTACATGACCACGAAGAAGCTCGAGGCGGTCTCGCCGCGACGCGCCACCGGGGCCCGCTCGTTGATCGCGGCCAACCCCGCGCCGATCACGAGACCCTGGCCGAGGCCGACGACGGCGGAGCTCGCGATCAGCGCCGAGAGCGACTCGAGCCCGAGGCCGAGCGCGACAAGACCAACTCCGCCCGCCATGAGCACGCACCCGGAGACGAGCGCGCGCCGGTCGGACAGTCGCGGCACGGCGAGTTGACCCAGGATCGAGGCGGCGAAGAGGATGAAGACAAGCGCGCCGGCGAGCGTGTGGCTGGGCTCGCCGAGCACCTGCCCGAGGAAGGCCGGCGCCACCGAGCTGAACAGGCCTGCCACGGCGAAGCTGGCGAATCCGGCCGCGGCTCCGCGGATGAAGACGCTCCGGACCTCGTGTGGGACCGCGAGACGTTGAAGCCGCAGCCGGAAGCGCCGGTCCCGGACCGTCTCAGGCGTGAGCCAGAGCGCGACCGCAGCCACGCCGATCAGGCCCAGGTCGATGACGAACGGGAGGCGGAGCGGCGACGACCCGTAGTCGCCGATCAGCCCCGCGGCCAACGCGCCGAGGCCACGCCCACCGAGGTTGACGACGATCGAGATGAGGGTGGCGAGCCTGCGCCGGTCGCCGGGCACGAGGTCGACGAGGGCCGCCGTGGCAGTGCCCGTGAAGATCCCGGCCGACAGGCCCGACAGGATCCGCCCGGCGTAGATCGGCGCGAGCGAGTCGGCGAAGACGAACAGGAAAGCGCTGGCGGCCGAGAAGGCGAGCCCGACCGCGAGGACGGGCTTGCGGCCGATCTCGTCCGACACCGCGCCGAACAGGAGCAACCCCGCGATCACCCCGAAGGCGTAGATCGCGAACACGACCGTGACCATCAGCACCCCGAACGAGTACCGCTGCTGGAAAAGCGGATACAGCGGTGTCGGCAGGGTCGTGCCGAACATGTTCACGAGGAACACGAAGGAGATGAAGAAGAACCCGAGCTTCCGGGACATCGTGGAACCGTACGTCCGCACCGCGCCCCACGATTGAGGCATGACCAGGGCGAGGCTCGAGACCTTCAGTGACGGCGTTTTCGCGATCGCGATCACGCTGCTCGTCCTCGAGCTCGGCGTCGACGCGCCTTGCCGCCGTCGCTCTACCGCTTGAAGACATAACGTCCCCGGGTGCGCATCGCGCTCATGATCGAGGGCCAGGAGGGCGTCACCTGGGACGACTGGGTCGCGCTCGCGCGCACCTGTGAGGAGAACCGAGTCGAGGCGATGTTCCGCTCCGACCACTACAGCGGCTTTCACGGCGGCGGCGAGGGCTCGCTCGACGCCTGGGCGACGATGAACGCGCTCGCGGCGAGGACGGAGAAGCTACGGCTCGGGACCCTCGTTTCTCCCGGGACGTTCCGCCACCCCTCGGTGCTCGCGCGGATGGCGACGACCGCGGATCACGTGTCTCACGGGAGGATCGAGCTCGGAATGGGCGCCGGCTGGTACGACGCCGAGCACGAGCAGTTCGGCTTCGAGTTCCGAACGGCCGCCTGGCGCGTCGAGCGCTTCGGCGAGCAGCTCGAGATCGTCCACCGGCAGCTGAACGAGGACGAGCCGTTCGATTTCCACGGCAAGCACTACACGCTCGTCGGCTGCAACGCGCTCCCAAAGCCCGTGCAGCGCCCCTTCCCGATCCTCGTCGGCGGCGCGGCCAAGCCCGGGACGGCGAGGCCGGCCGTCCGCTTCGCGTCCGAGTACAACACCACTTTCCCTACACCCGACGAGGCCCGCGAGCGGCGCCGGTCGCTCGATCGCTACTGCGAGGAGGCAGGCCGCGACCCCGCCACGCTTCCGCTCTCGATGATGACGCAGTGCGTGATCGGAAGCGATCGGGCGGAGGTCGACGAGCGACTGGGCGAGCTGGGCGGCGAGCCGTGGAAGCGGGAAGCGAGCCTGATCGGCACGGTCGACGAGGTCACGGACCGTCTGCGCGAGTACGAGGCCGCGGGGATCACGCGCGTGATGTGCCAGCACCTCCTGCACCGCGATCTGGACATGGTCGAGCTGCTCGGCCGCGAGCTCGCGCCCGCGGTCGCGTAGGGTCTCTCCGATGGCGCATGCGTTCAGCTCGATCGACGAGCTCGGGGACGGCCCGGGGTTCCGCAAGGTGCGCCGGGCGCTCGGCGTGACCGCGTTCGGCGTAAACGCCATCGTGTTTCCACCCGGCTTCGTCGGCTTCAACCACTTCCACGAGATACAGGACGAGCTCTACTTCGTGCACAGCGGCCGCGCCCGGTTCGAGATCGAAGGTGAAACGCGCGACGTCGGTCCAGGCGGTCTAGTCCACGTCGAGTCGACCACGCCGCGGCGTGTCTCGAACGCGTCCGAGGACGAAGATCTTGTGCTGCTCGTCATGGGCGGATCAGGCGGCTATGTCGAGCGCGACGGGCAGATGGTCGATCCGGCGGACATCGAGCGCCGGCAGAGCTTTAGCTCGTAAGCGCGTCGATCTCTCGTTCGAGCCACCCGGCCGCCTCCGCGAGCATCGCCTCGTCCACAGACTTGACCACGACCTCGACCAGCGGTCCGTCAGCCGTGAACGTGGGATAGGAACCGACGCGGAGGTCGGGATAGCGCCTTGCCGTCTCCACGAGCAGCGGACTGATCTCGCTCTCCCGCGCTGAGAACGTTCGACGCCAGCTCCCGATCGGCCGCTCGCGGCGGAGCTCGTCCTCGACCGATTCGAACATCGGCTTCATCTCGCCGGGGAGGCCCGGCAGGACGTAGACGTTCTCGATCACGAACCCGGGAGCGCCACCTCGCTCGATCTCGAGCGGGCGCGCACCATCGGGGAGGTGCGCCCAGCGAGCCGCGTAGTCGGGGGAGCGGGTGAAGCGGGCGCGGAGCCGGGAGGAGATCTCGGCATGCTCGCTCTGGGCAACCCCGAAGGCTGCCGCGATCGCCTCACGCGTGACGTCGTCCGGCGTCCCGCCAAGTCCGCCGGTGACGACGACGAGGTCGTTCTCCTCGGCCTCACGGCGGACGAAGCGGGCGATCACGTCCACCTCGTCGGGCACCGCGGCGACCAGCCGCACCACCACGCCCAGCCGCTCGAGCCGCTGCGCCAGCCAGGACGCGTTCGTGTTCTCGATGTCCCCGGAGACGACCTCGTTGCCGATGGTCACAATGGCCGCAGTCGGATGATCCCGCACACGCCGAGTATGGCCGACGTCCTCGAGCGCCGAACCTACGAGTGCCGGCTCACGCCGGACCGGGCGCTCGAGACGCTGGATGACGCGGAGGAGTTTCTCCGCGACCGCGGCCTACTGACGCGCACTGCGGACTCGGCGCTCCCGAGTCTGTTCGAGGCTTGCCACGAGGGGCCGTACGCTCCCGACACCCCCGGTTTCGGCCAGTGGCCACGGACGAAGTACCCGTGGTTCGGCCAGCTCGGCGCGCGGGGCTATCCGGTAC
>JACDER010000009.1 GCA_013816275.1 Actinomycetota bacterium
CCCCCCCCGCTGCTACGTCGTTCCCGGAGCAAGCGAGGGTTCGAAGGAAGTGCCGCAATTTGCGGCTGATTCTTTCCGGAAGTCTCTTGACGTCGGGCTGGACTTCCCCATAGAGTGCCGCTTGCGCCGAGCACGGAGCGCGAGTAGGACGAAGCCAGACCGGGCGGTTGTACGCGCAAGCGGAAAGTTGGCCGGTACGGTGGACGAAAGCGCAACCGGCTCGGCGAATTTCTTTTTAACGAGTCGCCTCTCCCTGAACGCTGTGGGAACATCACGGTGATGTCCGGCGAACTGCGTGAGGAGCGCAAGGTTGTGACGGCGGTCTTCGCCGACCTCGTCGGCTCGACGGCCCTCGCCGAGCGCCTTGACCCGGAAGAGGTGAAGCTCATCGTCGGCGAGGCCGTGGCGCGCATGGTCCGGGCGATCGAGGACTTCGGCGGGACGGTCAAGGATCTGGCCGGAGACGGCGTGCTCGCGCTCTTCGGGGCTCCCGCCGCCCACGAGGACGACGAGGAACGAGCGGTCCGCGCGTCGCTTCGCATCGTCGAGGAGATCGACGAGCACGGGGACGACGTCGCCCGGGGCTGGGGGATCGAAGGCTTTTCGGTCCGGGTGGGTGTGAGCACCGGCCCGGTCGTCCTCGGAGCTCTCGGCGCAGGCGAGCGGGTCGAGTACGCGGCGTTCGGCGACACCGTCAACACCGCCGCGAGGCTGCAGTCGGCCGCCGGCCCCGGGACGGTCCTCGTCGCCGCCAACACCCACAGGCAGATCGAGCTTCTCTTTGCCTGGTCGGAACCGGGCGAGCTCGAGCTCAAGGGAAAGGAAGCTGCAGTCGTCGCGCATACGGTGACCGGCGCTCATCCTGCGCCCGTGAGACCCGGGTTGCTGACCGACGAAGCCCGGTTCGTCGGACGCAGACAAGAGCTGGGCATGGGTCGCGCCGCGGTCGAGCGCGCCCTCCAGGGCGCTGGCGGAATGCTCTTCGTTACGGGGGAGCCCGGGATCGGAAAGAGCCGCCTGCTCGGCGAGACGCGCCGCATCTTCGAGGAATCTCCATGCGAGGGAGGGCGTCAGCTCTGGGTCGAGGGACGCTGCGCCTCGTACGGAGAGTCGATCCCGTACTGGCCGTTTCGTGACCTGCTCCGGAACTGGCTCGGAGTCGCTTCCGACGAGGGCGAGCTGCGCGTGCGCGTCGCTCTCCGCCGCCGCGTCGAGCAGCTGTTCCCCGATCGGGCGCTCGAGCTCTATCCGTATCTCGGCTCGATGCTCGGGCTCGCTCTCGAGCCAGATGCGGCTGCCCGCCTTGCAGAGCTCTCGCCTGAAGCGCTCCAGTACCGCACGTTCGAGGTCGTTTGGATGCTGCTCGAGCGGCTTGCGGACGACGGGCCTGTCGTCGCCGCGCTCGAGGATCTTCACTGGGCCGACCCCACGTCCGTCCAGCTCGTCGAGCGGCTTCTTCCTCTCGCCGAGCAGGCGGCAGTCCTCCTGTTCGCCACCGGCCGGTCGGAGCGAGACCACTCGTTTTGGAGCGTCAAGGAGCTTGCCGCGCGAGAGTTCCCGCACCGGACGACCGAGCTCCCGCTCGAGCCCCTCTCCGGTCAGGAAGACCGGGAGCTGCTCGCGGCGCTCGTAGGCAAGGCGACGCTGCCCGGGGAGCTCGAGGAACGGATCCTCGCGGCCGCCGAGGGCAACCCGTTCTTCGTCGAGGAGCTCGTGAGCGCACTCAGCGATGCCGGCGCGCTCGTGCGCGAAGGAAATGCATGGCGCTTCGACCACGACGTCGTCGTAGAGGTCCCTCCGACCGTCGAGCGGGTCATCCTCGCCCGGATCGACCGGCTGCCGTCGCAGAGTCGAGACCTGCTTGTCTCGGCCTCGGTGCTCGGCCGCCAGTTCAGCCTGCCGCTGCTCGAAGCAGTCTCGGGGAACGCCAATGGGCTGCGCGACCACCTCCATGAGCTTCAGCGGCTGGACCTCGTGCGGGAGGCGCGGCGCTGGCCGCAGCCGGAATACCAGTTCAAGAACGCATTGATCCAGGAAGCCGCGTACAGGACCGTGCTCGCTCCCCGCCGCAAGGAGCTGCACAGCAAGGCGGCCGAGTGGCTCGAGGCTCAGCACGCCGACAACGAGGAGGAGGTCTTCGGTCTGCTCGCTCACCACTGGCTTGCCGCCGAGGACGAGGAGAAGGCGATCGCCTACCTTGCCCGAGCCGGCGACAAGGCCCGCCAGGAATACGCTCTCGACGAGGCGATCCAGCACTACCGGGCGCTCCTGCCTTTGCTCGAAGAGCGGGGCGAGCGACAGGAAATCGCGCTCGTGCTCTTCAAGCTCGCGCTCGCCCTCCACACCTCACTGCGGTTCGCGGAGGCGAACGACGTCTATCAGCGCGCCTTCGAGCACTGGGCCCAGCCGGAGCCCGCGGAAGCCGCGACCGCGACGCTGCGCCTGGCGTCGAGCTTCCTGCCGAACGATCCCGACCCGAGGACGGCGATCGCCTGGCCGAACATCCAGCTCTGCATGCAGTTGTTCGACCGCCTGGTCGAGGCCTGGCCGGAGCGGACGATCGTGCCGTCGCTGGCAGAGCGCTGGGAGATCTCGGACGACGGCCTCCGCTACGTGTTCCACCTCCGGGAAGGTCTCGTCTGGTCGGACGGCGAGCCGCTGACCGCCCACGACGTCGAGTTCGGGATCAAGCGCGTTCTCGACCCGGACGCGCCCGGCTCCTCGGTCGCGATCTACTTCGTGCTCGAGAACGGGCAGGACTACTACCTGCGGCACAACACCGACGGAGACCGCATCGGGGTCAGAGCCCTCGACGACCGCACAGTCGAGTTCCGGCTCGTTGCGCCTGCCCCGTATTTCATGAGCGTGATGAACCGGCCCGACGCGGGGCCACAGCCCCGCCATGCGATCGAGCGACACGGAGACAGCTGGACCGAGCCGGGACGCCAAGTGGTGAGCGGTCCGTTCGAGCAGGCCGAGCGATCGGATGACCGGCTCTTGCTCAGGCGGCAGGCACGGTACGCAGGGACGCGGCCGGGAAACGTCGGCGGGATCGCCGTAACGCGCTTCGACGTCGGCGACGCGCTCCGCCTCTACGAGCAGGACGAGATCGATGTCGTCGCCGCCCGGTACACGCCGCGCCTCGCCGACATGATGCCGGCCTCGACACCCGAGGTCGAGCTCGGCCTGGCCGGCTGGACCGGATATCTCTCGTTCGACCACTCCCATCCCGTGACGTCGAGCGCGGACTTCCGCCGGGCCCTTGCACACTCGATCGACCGCAGCGCGCTGGCAGAGGCTGCTCCCCCCAACCTCGTCGTCGCAACGGGTGGGCTCGTCCCGCCCGCGCTCCAGGGCCACACGCCCGACATCGCGCCCCGATTCGAGCCGGATACAGCCCGCGAGTATTTGAGCCGCTCTGGCGTCTCAGGCGAGATCGGGCTCGCCGCGCTTGCCCAGTGGGAGCCGATCATCGCCGCCGTGGCGGCGATGTGGCGCGAGACGCTGGGGCTTCAGATCGACTTGCGCTGGTGGACGAACGAGGAGGCCGTGCACCTGCGGACGCCATGGCACCTCGCTCCGATCGCGCTGGGCGGCTGGCTCCCGGGCTACCCGGACCCCGAGTACTACCTGCGCCTCGAGCTGCACTCGGACAGCCGGACGAACGAGGGCGGTTTCGCCTATCCGCCCTTCGACGAGTTGATCGAGCGAGCCCGGCAGGAGCGCAGCGACCGGCACCGGCTCGAGCTCTTTCACGACGCCGATCGAATGGCGATCGCCGACCGGGTCGCCCTGATACCGCTCGTGTACGGACGAAGCATGGCGTTCGTCAAGCCCAGGGTGAAGGGCTGGTGGGAGTTCGGCAAGACGTCGTCTTCGTTCGCCGATCTCGTTGTCGACGAGAGCGCGCCGAGGCCGCCGGCATGACCTGCCCCAGTTGCGGCCAGGAGAACCCCGCTGGATTCAAGTTCTGCGGCGCTTGTGGCGCCCCGCTCGCCGAGCCCGGCTCCGCGGAGGCCGAGGAGCGCAAGCTCGTCTCGGTCCTGTTCGTCGACCTGGTCGGGCACACCGCCGCCTCTGACCGGGCCGATCCGGAGGACGTCCGCGCGCGTCTGCGCCCCTACCACCAGCTCTTGAAGCGCGAGATCGAGCGCTACGGCGGCACCGTCGAGAAGTTCGTCGGCGACGCGGTCATGGCCGTGTTCGGCGCCCCGGTCACGCACGAGGACGACGCGGAGCGGGCGGTCCGCTCCGCCCTGCGCATCCTGGAAGCCGTCGACGAGCTCGAGTTGGAGGTCAGGGCCGCGATCGCGACCGGCGAGGCGGTCGTCACGCTGGCCGCCCGGCCCGAGCAGGGTGAGGGGATCGTCGCCGGCGACGTCGTCAACACCGCCTCGCGCCTGCAGCAGGAAGCTGCACCAGGGACGCTCGTCGTCGGCGAGGTCACCTACCGCGCGACCAGGGACGCGATCGAATACGAGGTGCTCGATCCGGTCTCGGTCAAGGGCAAGGCCGAGCCGGTGCCGCTCTGGCGCGCCCTTCGCGCCCGCGCTCGTTTCGGAGTCGACGCGGAGGCGGCGCCGCGGACGCCCTTCGTCGGCCGCGAGCACGACCTACGGCTCCTCACAGACACGTTCGAACGCGTCCTCCGGGAGACCTCGATCCAACTCGTCACGGTCGCCGGCGACCCGGGCGTCGGGAAGACGCGGCTCGTCGCCGAGCTCCGCTCCTGGCTCGACGACCGGCCGGAGCGCGTGCGCTGGCGCCAGGGCCGCTGCCTGCCCTACGGCGAAGGGATCACGTTCTGGGCACTCGGCGAGATCGTTAAGGCCGAAGCGGGGATCCTCGAGTCCGACTCGCCCGAACAGGCTGCGACGAGGCTGCAGGCAGCGGTCGAGGCGGCGGTCGACGATCCGTCCGAGCACGGCTGGTTCGTCGCCCGGCTTGCCCCGCTGGTCGGCGCAGAGATCGCTCCCTCGGCCGCCGTGATCGAGCGGGAGGAGTCGTTCACGGCTTGGCGGCGCTTCCTCGAAGGCCTCGCGTCCCAGCGCCCGCTCGTGATCGTGATCGAGGATCTGCACTGGGCCGACGTCGCCCTGCTCAAGTTCCTCGACCACCTCGTCGGCTGGGGCACCGAGCTGCCGCTGATGCTGGTCTGCACGGCGCGGCCCGAGCTCTACGCCCGCAGGCCGGAATGGGGAGGAGGGCGACGAAATTCGGCGACGATCTCGTTGTCGCCCCTTTCGAACGAGGACACTGCCAGGCTGATCGCAGCGCTTCTCTCTCAGGCGGTACTCCCGGCGGAGACGCAGACGGCGCTGCTGGAGCGCTGCGGCGGCAATCCGCTGTATGCGGAGGAGTTCGTCCGCATGCTCGACGACCGCGGGATCCTTGTCCGCAAAGGAGAGACGGTCGAGCTCGCCACCGACGGCGACATCTCTGTTCCCGAGACCGTCCAAGCGCTGATTGCGGCGCGGCTCGACACGCTCTCTGCGCCGCGGAAGGCACTGGTGCACGACGCGGCGGTGATGGGCAAGGTCTTCTGGGCCGGAGCGGCAGCGGCGATCGGCCGGATCGATGATCGGGCCGCGCGGGAAGGGCTGCAGGAGCTCGTTGAGCGCGGCTTCGTCCGCCCCGCCCGCACGTCGTCGATGGAGCACCAGACCGAGTACTCGTTCTGGCATGTGCTGATCAGGGACGTCGCGTACGACCAGATCCCGCGTCGCTCGCGGTTGCAGAAGCACGAGGCCGCGGCCGGCTGGATCGAGCAGATCTCCGGAGACCGTGTCACCGACCAGGCCGAGTTCCTCGCCCACCACTACGGCCAGGCGCTCGAGCTCGCCCGGGCTGTCGGAGCGGAAGAGAAAAGGGCGGAGCTCGAGGACCGGACCCGCCGCTTCCTCGTCCTGGCCGGCGACCGGGCGATCCGGCTCGACGTTGCCGCCGCCCAGTCCTACTACCGGCGGGGATTGGAGCTCGCGCCTCCCGGCGATCCGGATCGGGGGGCGCTTCTGCTCAAGACCGGCGAGGCCGCCTACCAAGCGGGCGACCTGGAGGACGCCGAGCGGTTGTCGCGGGAGGCGCTCGAGGAGGCCCGCGGGCGCGAGGATCGCATTCTCGAGGGGGAGGCCGGCGTTCGTCTCTCGAACCTGATCTGGTTCCGCGGCGAGCGTGAGCGAGCCTGGAACGCGCTCGTCGCCGCCGTCGATCTCCTCGGACAGGAGCCGCCGGGACCGGAGCTGGCTCGCGCCCATGCCCAGATGGCGCGCGACCTAATGCTCGCCGAGCGCTCCAGCGAGGCCGTCGAGGCGGCGGAGCGGGCACTCGAGCTCGCACGGCCGGCAGGACTGGACGAGGTCGTAGCCTTTGCGCTTCAGGTTCGCGGGAGCGCGCGCTGCTCTCTCGACGACTACGGCGGCCTGGAGGATCTCGGGGAGGGCCGGCGGATGGCGCTCGAGCTCGAGCTCGGCCACGAGATCGTCCGTTCCGCCAACAACCTCGGTAGTCACGTCTGGCCGATGGAGGGGCCTGCCGCAGCGCACGAGCTGTTTGCGACGAGCGTCGACCTCGGACTGCGCCGCGGCCTGACTTCGTGGGTCAGGGGCGGCCAGGCCCACATGCTCTGGACGCTCTTCGACCTCGGCCGCTGGGACGAGCTGCTCGACATCGCCGACGACTTGATCTCGTGGGACGAGACGCACGGGCAGACGTATTGGGGGCCGTGGGGGCTCTCCTACAAGGCCCACGTCCTCGTCAGGCGCGGCCAGCACGCTCGGGCCGCGGAGCTGGAACCCGAGCTCCTCGCGCGCGCGAGAGAGATCGGCGATCCCCAGGTTCTGGCTCCGGCGCTGGTGACGGCGGCACTCATCCGGCAAGCTCACGGAGAGCTGGATGCGGCGCTCGAGCTGGCAACGGCCCTCGAGGAGGCGACGCCGAGCGCTCAGTTCCGAACAACGTATCTCTCCGAGGCGGTGCGCGTCTGCGTGGCCGCAGGAGCGTCGGAGCAGGCGGCGAGTCTCGTCGCCGGCACCGAGATGAGCACTCCACGATCTCGCCACGCAGTCCTCACGGCGCGCGCCGTCATCGCAGAGGCTGCAGGCAGATTCGACGAGGCCCTTCAGCTGTACGGAGATGCCACGCGAGGCTGGGCCGAGTTCGGCTGCGTGCTCGAGCAGGGACAGACACTGCTCGGCCGGGCCCGCTGCCTCGTCGCACTCGGCCGGCGCGACGAAGCCCGCGAGCCGTTGACGGAGGCGCGGTCGATCTTCGCCCGGCTCGGCGCGACCCCCCTCGCGGACGAAGTCGACAGATTGCTCGCTCAGGCGGCGTAGTCTCTGGCCATGGCTGTCTGCCCTCAGTGTGGACAGGAGAATCCGGAGGGCTTCCGGCTGTGTGGAATGTGCGGAGCCTCGCTCGACCAAGCCGGGCCGTCCGAGGCCGAGGAGCGCAAGCTCGTCTCGGTCCTCTTCGTAGACCTCGTCGGGCATACGGCCGCGTCCGACCAGGCGGATCCAGAGGACGTGCGCGCCCGCCTGCGTCCCTATCACCAGCTCTTGAAGCGCGAGATCGAGCGCTACGGTGGCACGGTCGAGAAGTTCGTCGGCGACGCGGTGATGGCCGTCTTCGGAGCGCCGGTCGCGCACGAGGACGACGCCGAGCGGGCGGTCCGTTCGGCTCTGCGAATCCTCGAGGCCGTCTCCCAGCTCAGCCTCGAGGTCAGGTCGGCAGTCGCAACCGGCGAGGCGGTCGTCTCGCTCGTCGCGCGGCCCGAGCAGGGGGAAGGAATCGTCGCCGGCGACGTCGTCAACACTGCCTCGCGGCTCCAGAACGAGGCGCCGCCCGGCTCGCTTGTCGTGGGCGAGGCCACTTACCGCTCTACGCGCAACGCGATCGAGTACGAGCAGCTCGACCCGGTGACGCTCAAGGGCAAAGCCGAGCCCGTGTCCCTCTGGCACGCGCTGCGCGTGCGTGGGCGCTTCGGCGTCGACGCCGAAGCTGCTCCGCAGACTCCGTTCATAGGCCGCGAGCACGACCTCACACTGCTGCAGGACGCATATTCGCGTGCCGTCCGGGAGCAGGCAATCCAGCTCGTCACGATCGTCGGCGAGCCGGGTGTCGGGAAGACACGGCTTGTGGCGGAGTTCCGGTCCTGGCTGGACGACCAGCCGGAGCGGGTTCGCTGGAGGCAGGGACGATGTCTGCCGTACGGGGAGGGGATCACGTTCTGGGCGCTGGGCGAGGTCGTCAAGGCGGAGGCCGGCATCCTCGAATCGGACAGTCCCGAGCAGGCAATGAAGAAGCTCGACACCGCGGTTCGCGCCGACGTCGAGGACGAAGCCGACCACGAGTGGCTCGTGTCCAGGCTCGCGCCGCTCGTCGGCGCTCGAACCGTGGACGCTGCTGCTGCGGAGCAGAGCGAATCGTTCACCGCGTGGCGTCGCTTCCTCGAGCGGCTGGCGGCCCAGCGACCACTCGTGCTCCTGATCGAGGATCTCCACTGGGCCGACTCCGCGCTCTTCGATTTCCTGGACGAGCTCGTCGATTGGGCGAGCGCGGTCCCGATCCTCATTCTGTGCACGGCCCGGCCGGAGCTCTATGAACGGAATGCAGGCTGGGGCGGAGGCAAGCGCAACTCGACAACCGTCTCGCTCTCGCCACTGACTATGGAGGAGACGGCCCGGCTGCTCTCGGCCCTCCTCTCACGCGCGGTCCTCCCAGCCGAGACTCAGGCAGCGCTGCTCGAGCGAGCGGGAGGAAACCCTCTCTACGCCGAGGAGTTCGTTCGGATGCTGGGCGACCAGGGCCTCCTGACGGAGCACGGGGAGCTCGCCGGCAACGGCGAGATCACGCTGCCGGAAACGGTCCAGGCGCTCATCTCCGCTCGTCTCGACACGCTTGCGCCTGACCGGAAGGTGCTCCTGCACGACGCCTCGGTCGTCGGTAAGGTGTTCTGGCCCGGCGCCGTGGCGTCCATCGGGGGGAGTCAAAGCGGCGCCGTGCGCGAGCGGCTGCGAGAGCTGGTCCGCAAGGAGCTCATCCGACCGGCTCGTGCCTCATCCGTCGAAGGCGAGGACGAGTTCTCGTTCTGGCACGCACTGGTACGAGATGTCGCGTACAGCCAGATCCCTCGCGCGTCGCGCGCCGTGAAGCATCGCTCGGCCGCAGAATGGATCGAGCGGACCGCCGGGGAGCGCGTCGGCGACCACGCCGAGCTGCTGGCGGAGCACTACCGGCAGGCGAGGGAACTGGGACAGGCCTCGGGGGCCGAGGGGGATGTCGACGAGCTCAGACGACGGGAGGCGCGGTTCCTGTCCCTGGCCGGCGACCGCGCCCGCAGTCTCGACTTGGTGAAGGCGGTGCGCTACTACCAGCGCGCGCTCGAGCTCGTGCCGGAGGGATCGGAGCGAGCTGCGCTGCTCTCCAAGTACGCCCAGACCGCGTGGATCACCACCACGGGCGATTTCGGAGAAGGGCGACGCCTCGCGCAGCAAGCCGTCGACGCCAATCGCAAGCTGGGAGACCAACGTGGGACGGCGGGGGCACTGGCCCATCTGAGCCGCGTCCTGTGGATGACGGGAGAGACACAGAAAGGGCTGGCAACGGTCCGAGAGGCCCTGGGGCTTCTCGATGAGCGCCAGGCCCTGCCCGAGCTCGTCACCGTCTACAGCAACCTCGCCGGGCAGGCCATGACGGCCGGCCGGGCCGAGGAAGCCCTCGCGTGGGCAGAGAAGGGGCTTCCGGTGGCCGAGAAGCTAGGGCTGACGGCGACAAGGGTGCGCCTGCTGCAATTTCGGGGCTGCGCACAGTGCATGCTCGGTCGCCCGGACGGGCTCAACACGCTTCGAGAATCGCTTGAGCTGGGGCTCGATTCGGGCGCCGCCGCAGAGACCGGGCTCGCGTACACGAACGTCGCCGGGTTTGTCCTCGAGGCGGAGGGCCCCGAGGCCGGGCTTGCGCTCTATGCCGAAGGCATCGAGTTCGACGAACGACGCGGGCTGGCTGGGCTGGCGGCTTGGGCGAGAGGTGAACAAGTGTGGCCGCTCTTCAGCCTCGGTCGCTGGGACGAGCTCTTGGCTTTGAGCGAGGAGTACGACGGCGAGGGCCAGATCGGGGTCTTGGTGCGAACCTACCGGGCCTATGTCCTTTGTCTCCGAGGATCCCTGCGCGAGGCAGAGGCGATCGTGGACGAGCTCTTGCCGCGGGCGCGACGGATCGCAGACGCACAGATTCTCATCCCAGCCCTGATGGTCGCTGCCACGCTCGACCAGCTCCGCGGAGCTGAGAGAACAGCCGTCGAACGGATCGACGAGTTGCTCGCCCAGAGCGAGGGTAAGAGCGCCTTTCGCGCCTGGAGTGCGTTCGAGGTCGCCCTTGTCTGCCTCGCCTCCCGTGAACGCGGCAGGCTCTGCCGACTCCTCGACGGGCTCGAGGACTTCGGCCTGATCCGGTGGGACCTGTTCATCGAGTCGGCACGGGCGGTCGCCTTGGAGATGGACGGGTCGCTCGCGGATGCGGAGTCGGCGTATGCGAAGGTCGCGCGGGAGTGGGGTGAGCTCGCCTGCGCGTACGAACGAGCGCAGACGCTCTTCGGCCGTGGTCGTTCCCTTGTCGGTCTCGGCCGCCGCGCCGAGGCGGCCGGGGAGCTCGAGCAGGCACGCGCCATCTTCGCCCGGCTCGACGCTCGGCCCTTCGTCGCCCAGGTGGACGCCTGGTTGACGCAGGCGGCGGTCGGCTAACCGTTCCTTGATCGCGGTTCTCCTAGGCCTCGTTGCCGCCACCTGCTTCGGAGCGATGACTGTCGCCGTCCGCGCGGGTCTCCAGCGGGTTCCCGATTCGCCCGCCGCCTCGTTCGTGACCGCCACAGTCGGGTTCGTCGTCGCCGTGGTAATCGACTTGGCTGTCTCCGCCGGGCCAGACGACCTCACCTCCTCCGAACTGTGGCCGTTCCTGCTCGCCGGGCTGATGGCCCCTGGCGCGGCCGGCCTGCTCTTCACCCTCGCCATCCAGCTTGCCGGCGCGGCCCGAACGGCGGTGCTGATCACGGCCGCGCCGTTGCTTGCGGCGGTGCCCGCCTTCCTGCTCCTCGGCGAGCCCTTTCACTTGGCGCTCGCGGTCGGGGCCGTGCTGATCGTCGCCGGCGCGATCGTGCTGAGCGGAGAGCGCATGGAGGAGGTTGGATTCCGCCGGATCGGCCTCGTGGTGGCGCTCGCCGCAGCAGCGCTCATCGCCGTTCGGGACAACTTCGCCCGCTGGGCGGCGAATCATCACGACGTCTCGGGCCTTGCGGCAGGGACTGCAGCGCTCGCCGGAGCGGCGGTCCTCCTGCTCATGTACCTGGTGGTCGTTCGCCGCCGCGGTGCGTTCGCTGCGATCCGGCGCGCGTTCGGACCGTTCCTGCTCGCCGGGCTCCTCCTGGGCGCCGCCTATGCGGCTCTGCTCGAGGCCTTGACCCGCGGCCGGGTCACGGTCGTGACGCCGCTCTATGCGACCGAGTCGTTCTGGACCGTGCTTCTGGCCGCGATCTTCCTCGGTCGTAGCGAGCGGATCGGCCCGCGGCTACTCCTCGCAGCCGGGCTGATGGTGGGCGGAGCCGGTCTGATCGGCGCCTTCCGCTGAACCCGTGTAGAAATGGGCTCGTGAAGTGCGCGTCGCTGATCATCGCGGGTTGTACCGCGTTGGATCTGCTTCACAGACCAACCTTTCCTTGCGCGGCCCGCGGGCCTGAAGACGCTCCTCCGTCTTCATATCGGACAACACTACCGATAGAGTCGGACGGAACCGAGAGCGGGCGGCGGGAGTCGAACCCGCGTTAAGAGATTGGAAGTCTCTTGTTCTACCGTTGAACTACGCCCGCGCCGAGCAGAAGGTTATCCGCCTAAGAGCGTCCGGCCCCTCCGCGATCCTTCACGGGTGATCCCGGAGCGGTACGTCCGCATCCGAGTGCGGTCGCTTCTCGTCGTGCTCGGAGTCATCCTCGCCGTCGGCGTCCTCGTTGAGCTCGTGCTCATCTCGCGCCAGGTGCTCACTTGGATGCTGATCGCCGTCTTCTTCGCGCTCGCCCTCAACCCGGCGGTGGACTGGTTCCAGAGACGGGTCAAGAAGCGCGGCTACGCGGTCGGGATCGTGTACGTCCTCGCGTTCATGGCGATCGCGCTGGTCGGCTACGTCTTCATCCCGCCGCTCGTCGATCAGGTCAACCACCTCGTCGAAAAGATTCCGGACTACATCCACGACCTGACCAAGGGCAAGGGCAGGCTCGGTTTCCTCGAGAGGAAGTACCACATCGTCGAAAAGGTGAAGCACGCGCTCAGCGACGGCGGCGCATCGAAGCTGTTCGGGTTCAGCGGCACCGCCATTTCGATCACGAAGAGCGTCGTCACGATCGTGATCGCTGCCGTAACGATCACGTTCATGACGTTCTTCATGCTGCTCGAGGGCCACGCCTGGGTCAACCGGTTCTACTCGATGGTCCCCGAGAAGTCCCGGCCGAGGTGGCAGGCCGTCGGGCGCGACATCTACCGGACGATCGGCGGCTACGTGCTCGGCAACATCCTGATCAGCCTCATCGCCGGAGGAAGCGCGGCGATCGTGCTCTTCGCCCTCGGAGTCCCGCTCGCCGCCGCGCTCGGCCTGCTCGTCGGGCTGTTCGACCTGATCCCGCTCGCCGGGGCGACGATCGCGCTGCTCGTTGTCGGGACGATCGCGTTCCTCCACTCGATCACCGCCGGGATCGTCGTCGTCATCTTCTTCATCGTCTATCAGCAGCTCGAGAACCACATCCTCCAGCCCGTGATCTACGGGAAGACGGTGAAGCTGTCACCGCTCGCCGTCCTGATCGCCGTGCTGATCGGAGCCGCTCTGGCCGGGGTGATCGGCGCGCTTGCGGCGATCCCGATCGCGGGCGCGATCCAGGTCGTGATTCTCGACGTGCTGCGTGCACGGGCCGAACGCAAGCGGCTCCAGGGGCCGCCGGCCGACGCGATCCCAGGAGAAGCGTCGCCCTAATGCCTGGTTACCCTGTGCGCACGCGCCTGTAGCTCAGCGGAAGAGCGACGGCCTACAAACGGGGGAACCCATGGTTCCCCCGTTGGCCCCTTCCTTCACGCCTCGATGAGAGACGACGCGACATGGGCTGCGCTCGGGCGTAGCCCGGCTCCGCCCGCCGGCACCTGTTTGCGCTCCGATACCGAAAAGCCTTCCAAGCTGTTCTTGTCCGGGAAATCTGGTGATTTTCCGGAGGGTAGAGCGATCAAGCCCAGGCGATACCCTTCTGCACGCGCCTGTAGCTCAGCGGAAGAGCGACGGCCTTCTAAGCCGTTGGACGGGGGTTCGAATCCCTCCAGGCGCACTCGGCGCCACGCCGCCGGCGCGGTGCCTCGCATCTCTTGGGGTAGGGTGGATCTTCTGCGGCGGTTCCTGCTTGCCTTAGCCGTGCTAGGCATGCTCGTTCTGCCCAGTACGGCCGCTGCATGGAGCGGAAAGCGCGTCCAGTTCGCCGTCGGAGACGCCCCCGGCCCCGCGAAGTACAACACGATCTGGCTGCGCAAGTACGGCCCGTCGAGCGCACGCACCATCCTCGTCCTTATCCCGG
>JACDER010000174.1 GCA_013816275.1 Actinomycetota bacterium
GCGTTCGCGGTGAGGTTCGCCACGGCCTGCTCCACCAGGTCACGCTCGGCGAGCACCTCGAGCCCCGGCGGACAGCTGACCGAGATCTCGACCTCGGACGGCGGCTTCGCGTCCTCCGCGATCGCCGCGAGCAGCGGTTGCAGCTCGACAGGCGCCAGATTTGGGCTCTCCTCCCGGGTCTGGGCGCGCGCGAGGACGAGGAGAGAGTGCGTGAGCCGGCCGAGGCGCGCCGCCTCGCGCTCGATGTGACCGAGGAACCGGTCGCGCTCCTCGGCGTCGTCCTTCGCGCCCGCCTGGAGCACCTGGATCGCGCCGGTGATCGTGGCGAGCGGCGTCCTCAGCTCGTGCGCCGCATTGGTGACGAACTCCCGCTCCGCGCGCTCTCGGCGCTCGCGGACGGAGACGTCGGTGACGACGATGATCGCGGTCCTCGGCCGGCCGCGGGGCGGGATGCCGGCGATCGAATACGCGCGCCCGTCGCTCGTCTGAAACGTCTCCTGGACGGCGCGCGCGCCGGGCTCGAACAACCGCGCCGCGAGCTCCCGCAGCACCGGCTCTCCCCAGGCCTCGGGCAGCTCGTCGCCCTCCTCGAAGGAGGCGCGTAGAAGGCGCCGCGCCGCCGCGTTCCCGAACTCGACCCGCAGATTTGAGTCAACGGCGATCACGCCGTCGTGCAGGCGCCCGAGCAGGCGGCGCAAACGGTCACGCTCCGACTCGAGCCGTCCGAACGACTCACGCAGCCGGCCGCGCATCCGATCGATCGTCTCGGCGAGCCCGCCGAGCTCGTCTTTCAGCCAGGGATGCAGGCGGGTGTCGAAGTTCCCGCCCTCGATCGCATCCGCCGCGTGCGCGATCCTGCGCAACCGCGAGGCGATCAGCATGGCCACCAGCAGCCCGGCAAGCGCCCCCGCGAGCGAGGCGAAGAGCGCGGCCTGCACGACCTGGCGATGGACGATCCCGAGCTGACTCTCGAGCTCCGGGAGCGGCGAGTACGTCAGCGCAACGCCTCCGACGCGGGGCACGGGCAGCGCGATCAGCGTCCCATGTCCGCGGTCGATCGTCGAGATGTACCTTCCGCCGCCGAGCGCGGTGCCCACCGCCTCGTCGCGCGGAGCGATGTACCTGAGCTGGATGCCGCGCGAGCGGTCGGACGAGATCAGCTTTCCGGATTCGTCGAAGACGAAGATCGCCAGTCGCCGCCGGGTCGAGATCGCGTCCAGGGTGGCCGCGAGGTTGCCATGCTGCTTCCCGTCCGCAACGCTGTCGGCCGCACCGAGCGAGCTTGCGAGCGCGAGGTCCTCGGCGCTCGCTCTGAGCGCGTGCTCCGAACGGCCCGAGAAGACCCAGGAGACGATCAGCGCGGTGACCGCGGCGATGAGCGCAAACGCGAGCGGAAGCCAGAACCGCATCCCGATCCGAACCGGGTGAGCCCGGAGACGGAGGAACTGGCCGCGCACTCTGGTCGAGGGCACGATCAAAGTATGGCGGCCGGACCCGGAATTGCCGCATGAGCGGCGAAAAAATGCTCAGGAGATCTTGAGCCAACTCTAAGTCTGCGCTGAGTCCGCTGCGTGATGCTTGACCGGCGATGGCGTTCCATCTCGTGTCCGGGACCCTGAATCCCACCAATGCAGCGCTCCTCGAAGCGCTCCGTAACGCGGGCGTCGACGCGCGGCTCACGCTGCCCGCCGATCTCGGGTCGGCGCATGCCGGCGACGTCGCTCTCGGCCGCCTGGACGTCATGCCCAACCTGGAAGGCGTCGAGCCCGGGATGTGGGAGCTTCGGCGGGCAAAGGCGCGCGGCGTGCACGTGCTCAACGAGCCGGGCGCGCTCCTCGCAGCCCACGACAAGCTGACGACCGCGATTCGGCTGGCGGCCGCAGGAGTGCCCCATCCGCGCACCGCCCACATCGACGGCGGCTCGATGCTCCCCAACCTGAGGCCGCCGTTCGTGGTCAAGCCGCGGTTCGGCAGCTGGGGCCGGGACGTCTACCGCTGCGAGGACAGCCTGCAACTGGTCGCGTGTCTGGCTTCGCTCAGCGGCCGAGCGTGGTTCGAGCGCCAGGGGGTGCTCGTTCAGGAGCTCGTCCCGCCGTGCGGCTACGACCTGCGCGTCATCGTGGCCAACGGGAACGTGGTCGGCGCGATCGAGCGCGTGGCGGCCGACGGCGAATGGCGCACGAACGTGGCTCTTGGTGGCTGGCGCCGCCCGACCGACCCACCCGTCGGGGCTAGGGCGCTTGCGGTCGAGGCGGCTGCCGCGCTCGGCGGCGACCTGGTCGGCGTCGACCTGCTCCCGGATGGACCGGGAAGCTGGACCGTGCTCGAAGTGAACGGCGCCGTCGACTTCACGTCCGAGTACTCGCTCGACGGCAGTGACGTCTTCGCCGACGTCGCCCACGGCCTCGCGCCGGTCGAGCTGCTCGAGACTGCCGTTTCGCTCGCGTAGCCGGTCCGGTAATAGTGTGGCCCGATGCGTCGGGCCCTCCTGACATGCGTAGCGCTTGCTGCACTTTTCATCTCGGCGACCTCCGGCGGGGGGAATGGCGCGTACTCGGTTACGAAGCCGCGCTGGCTGAAAGGCGTCCGAATCACGGAGTACTACGCGGCCCCGGAGAGCTGGTTCGTCGGCCGCAAGGTGACGGCACCCGGCATCACCGGCAAGCACCGGGTCGACTGGCTCTACTCCGCGGGTGGGATCGCCATGGAGGGCGACGGCGTCAGCCTGGACGGGCTGCCGTACCACCTGTCGGCGATCGGCACGCCGGGCTGGGTGACCCAGGACGGACGCGCGACCGCGCCTGGGGGTGACGGCTGGACGAACGGCTCGCCGTTCTGGCGCTTCGGGGGCTGGCGCAACAAGCAGAACGAGGTGACGTTCCCACTCGAGGCCGGCGGCTGGTTCAACCAGAAGAGCGCGCGCTACATCAAGGCCGCCGGAGTCGGATTCAAGGCCGGGCCCTCGCTCCCGCTCACGGCGTGGAAGAGCCTCGCGGTCGATCCCGGGATCATCCCGATGGGGAGCAAGGTCTTCGTCCCGGCCTATTGCCCCAAGTACGGGTGGTTCACGGCACAGGACAGGGGCGGAGCCGTCAACGGGCTCCACATCGACGTCTACCGGTCCCCGCCGACGAACCGGGGAGAAGACCGGCAATTCTCGGCGCAGCGGATCTACGTGATGCCGCCGGGGACGAAGCTGCCCGCGGGCACGCCGAAGCCGACCTGCGCGACAGACGGTCCTAGGCGCCCGAAGTAGCAGAACTGAAAGCCGGCCAGTGTCCGGGCGTCGGCGTCCCGATCCGGTCGAGCTCGGGCAGCGTCAGCGGGACAAGCCGCCGGCTCCGTAGCTCCTGAATCAACGACGGCAGCATGGCGGACGTCTGGGGGAGGACGTGCATCAGCACGATGCTGCCGGGTTGCACGTGGGACAGGATCCGGCTCTCGATCGCGCTCGCCCCCGGCTGCCTCCAGTCCTGGGGATCGACGTCCCACAGAACCACGGCCGCATACCCCGAGCGCCCGGCCGCGGCCATCGTCGTGGCGGTGTAGGCGCCGTAGGGTGGCCGGAAGTACGGGGTCGGAGTCACGCGGGCGAGCTTCCACCAGACGTTTCGGTCCTGGTTCAGACGGCTTTCGGAGGAGGTCAGGGACAAGCGCGAGAAGTCGAAGTGGTCCCACCCGTGACTGCCGATCGCGTGACCGTCGCGCACGGTGCGACGCGCCAGCGACGGGTTCGCGAGCACCTGCCGGCCGGGACAGAAGAAGGTCGCCTTGACGCCGTATCGCCCGAGGGTTTCGAGGATCCCCGCCCAGGCGCTGCTCGAGTTGCAGTCGTCGAACGTGAGCGCGATCCGCCGGCCGACGCCGCTGAAGTTCCCCCAGACCTTCGCGCGGACGGGACGCACGACGAGGAACCTCTTCGCACCGGACGTCCCGGTGTTTCCCGCTTCGTCCACGCCCGCGAGCGAGAGCGCGTACGCGCTGGACGCCAGCCGCGCGCCGTGCGAGGAGGGCCAGCGAACGTCGACCTTCCCGGGCTCGAGCGTGTAGCCGCGGCCGGCCTTCAGCGGGCGGCCTACCTGGTCGACCAGGCTGAGCTTCACCCGGGTGGTGGTCGCGTCGTAGAGGCGGAAGCGAATCCGAAGTGGCCCGCTCGTGAGCACGGTGGGAAAGACGCCCCCCGCGCCCCAGAGCATGAGCGGGGCCTTCGTGTCCAGGAGGAACCGTGTGCGCGCCTCGGAGCTCATTCCACTGAGCGGGTCGGTCGCCGCCACGCTGATCG